>JAHDDF010000375.1 GCA_020629475.1 Saprospiraceae bacterium | reverse complement strand
TGCCTCACTTTTCCCGGGCGGGAGTTTAAGGAGGAGCATTACGTACTTCAACAAATTGAGGTATTGGCGTTTGGTAGAAGCGGTAATCAACTTGTTCCGTTGCAGGTAAATGCGGAAACCGTTCAGCAGTGATTCCAAGGCGTCAAATTCCTCTAACTCGTAATATGCCCGGACAAGGAGCCACCTTCCGTCCAATTCGTAAGCGATATCATTGAAAGAAACTTCATGGAGGATGGAGATGGTTCTTGGGTAATCCTTCTTATAAAAATGAAGATTGGCAAGATTGTAGGAGTAGGCGTTTTCCCTTTGCGATTCGGGGAGCCTATCCGTATGGCTTTTGATGAAGGACTCCACCCAATCGTATTTCCCGGAAAGCAAACCTGCGGTAATGATATTCTTGTATAACCAAGGCGTAAAACTATTGCGTTCCTTGAAGGGGTCGGCGGAAAGGAGGTCGGCATAAAGAACTAAAAGTTTATCCAAGTATTCGGACTTACCGGAATTCACCCTTCTGATGCACAGGTTTTGGAGCATGATGTAGGTGGAAATCAAATCCGCACCCTTGAACATTGAAGCGTTTTTCCCTAGGAAAATCCTTAAAGTATCATATGTGGAACCATCACCCTCGCTAGCCAGTAAATCGTATAATTTTAGGTAAATCGAAATAACGGGATCAGATATAAATGGTGCTTCCCTCAAAGCAGGAAGTAAAACGGGCATCAAGCCTTCAGAAACTTCTACATTTCTCACCGCTTTGAGATTAAGGGACTCACAAGCGTACTTCATTTTTTCCCGGGCATAGAATATATCCAAAGACGAATGCAGCTCATCCAAGTTGTTTTCCCCTTTCCTTTTCCCTTCTCTCCGAATTTTTTCAAACCGAAGTTCTTGGTACCGAAAAACCACTTCGGCGTCCTTGGTATCCATTTCTTTTTCCAAGCGGCGGAATATACCCGCATAGTTCTTGGATAGTCTGCGGCGAATCAACTCGTCTCCTGCTTTTAGCTGTAATCGAGTCCTTGAATTTTTCAAGGCAAAATGGGCAAGGAAGGCTTCGGCTTTTCTCAACAAATAGGTATTCCTTAAATGGAATTCACGCTCAAGGAAAACCTCTTCCCGAAACGCTTTTTTCCAAATGCCCTCAGCCCCCAAGGGCTTACCTTTCCTTATTTCCGAGATAAAGGCTTCAAAAAGAGGTAAAAGATTTTGATCCTCATTATGGAATGGCGATTTTAAAAACTTCCGGAAGCTAAAAACCTCATTTTTTGAAAACGTTGATAATAAAGCAGCAAGCTTAGCCTCTTTCATTTCAATAAATAATTAAAATAAATACCTATTAATCAATATTATTTAGAATAATACTATTTATAAAATATCAATAACTTGGTATAAATGTACTTATATACCCGACAATGATTTCGCAGATTTGTATAACAGAGGAACCGGAGCGGCCTGGAACGAGTATAGAAATCCGCCATAAAAACAAAAACGCTAGCCGAAATGAGACAAGTTGCCCTTATTATTTCCGCCTTGCTTTTCCTTTTGCTCCTTGCCCAAGGCAGCAATGCCCAATGCGACATTTTTGAGTCCGAATCATACACCCTTTCCACCAATTTTGAAGATTGCGACTCCACCGGTCTTTTCTGCATCCCTCATGACCTTAATGATTTCGAGAGTAATTACGAATTAAGCATCAATGGGCAAGTCTTTTCCGGCAACTACGAAACCTGTTATGACACCATTATCGCTTATGCTTATTTCGTTTTGTTGGGACAAGGAAGCCAAGGACCTTACATGATGGACGAATGGGTGGTGGACGGTGAAACGTTCTCCGGCCAATTTGACGATCCCCAAGGGCTTACCGACAGCATGAATACTTGGGTTCCGGGGCATGAATTTACCCTAGAGGAAAATCAGTTTATCATCCGAGGCAACAAATTGAACTCAAGTTTCGGAAATATGGCGGTCACCAATTTGGCAGCGATGAATTCCACTTCCGAACTTGGTTTCAATCTAGCCTTGGAAAATCCGAAACCGGGCATTAATCTTCCGGTCGGAGAGCAACAACTTGTCATCACGTACAATCCTTCAGGATGCAATGATGCCACTACGGTTAACGTAAATTGCACACCTGACGAGGACGACTGCCAAATTACCGGCTCTTTCGCCACTTACCCTTGCGACAACAACGGCACCCCTTACATCGCTATCGACGACACCATTTCATTCACCCCTTTTATTAACGCCATCAATCCCGGCCCTAGCGGACAATTCGAGGTTTTCGCGGACGGGATTCCCTTGGGTACTTATGATTATGGTTCCAATCCAATTATTTCGCTACCCGCCAACGGAAGTACCGTTTCCCTTACGGTTTCCGACGTGGACTACCCCGGTTGTAACAACGGAATTGACCCACTCTTCATAACCCTCAACCCTTGCTCCAATGAATGCCATATCGAAATTAACAACGTGCAGTATTCCTGCGACGACGGAGGAACCACGGATGACGTATCGGATGATACCGGCACCGTAAGTTTTGATCTTACGGAATATAATCCCGGCGTTTTTCTGCAATACATGGTCTTCATTCCCCAAACGGGAGCCAGCTTCGGTCCTTTTAACTACGGTCCGACCGGACAAATCCAAATCCCCGCTACGGATGTTCCTTTCACCCTTCAAGTCTCCGATACGGACATTGCGGATTGCGTAACATCCGAGGTCATAAACCCATTCACTTGTTCCCCGGAGGCTTGTACGGAAACCATTACCTACTTCGGATGCTCGGGCGACGGATATTCAATAGAGATAGAAGGTGTCATTTATGATGAAGCCAACCCTGCCGGCACGCACCTTGTCCCTACGCCGGATTGCGATAGCGTAATTACCGTGAATTTGGTTTTTAACCCTAATCCAAGCGTAACCATCCAAGCGCCGGGGCTTGTTTGCGAAGGAGATAACGTAATCCTGGTTCCACAAACAGCCCCCTTTGACATCTACGCCTATGCTTGGGCGGATGCAAACACTACCGTTGAAACCACGGAAAACCTGATTCTTCCTGCGCTACCACCCGGGACCTATCCATATTTCGTTACCGTTACGGACGAGAACGGATGCACCGCGAGTGATGATGTTTTAGTAGAAGTCACCGCAAAGCCGGCATTCGAGATAGCGTCTACGGCGGATTTATTTTCCTGTGCGGATGAGGAAATCGGCTTGTGGGTTACGGGGCTCCCAAGTGAGGACTATAATTACACTTGGAGCGGACCACCCGTCCTATTGATTGACTCCATTGGCGTTAATACACCCGGAACATACTCGGTAACCGTTGCGGATTTTAACGGCTGCTTTAGCGAAGCGGAAATTTTTCTCCCCTTGGACGATACGACCTCCTGCGTATTCCCCGGAGACGCGGATTACAATTACCTCGTAAACATGGAGGACATCCTTCATATCGGTTTGACCTACGGGGAAACGGGTGAAACAAGGTCTGATGCCTCCTTGGATTGTGAAGCACAGTATTGCCTTGATTGGAATCAGGAGCTCATTCCCGGCATCGACGATAAAAACGGGGACACGGACGGCAATGGACTCATTAACGATGATGATACCTTAGCCGTTATCTTGAATTATAACAATGAGCATGACGGTTTTATGCCCTTGCGCCAAATGGAGGGTTTTGAAATTAGATTGGAGCTACCCAATTCTATCAATACGGGCGAGCTACTACCTGAAGGTGTTACTACGGGCGCCGTTCCTATAAAGGCGGAGATCCACATCTTCGACTCTGCGAATAATAGCTTGAATATTGAGGATTTTTACGGCATTGCTTTTACCATTGAATATCCTACGGACATTATTAATCCGGAAAGTGTTTGGGTGGAATACGACGGGGACTCTTGGTTGGGCACGGACGAGGAAGTTATCTCGGCTTACGTGAATTTACCTGAAATGAACAAGGTGGACGTGGTATTTACCCGCAAGGACCACCAGAATGTTTCCGGGACGGGCTTGGTAGGGCACGCCAATTTTACCATTGAGGATAATTTAATCGGTAGGCTAATGAGTGAGTTCGATTTGGAATTCAATATTACCAATGACCCTATCTTCGGTTTCCAGTCTAGAAACATTG
>JAHDDF010000374.1 GCA_020629475.1 Saprospiraceae bacterium | reverse complement strand
GGGCAATCAGAAATTTTAGACCGCAAAATTTCCGATAAGAAACTATAATCCCCTTCGAGAATAAGAGCTTGTTTAAATTTTGGTCATTATGTCGAGAAGCATCAATTACTAAATTTTAAACAAGCTCTAAATTAAAAATCCCGGATTTAGCATCTCTGCAAAATCCGGGATTTTTATATCCGTAGAAAAACTGAACGTTATTTCTTAACCTTCTTTGGCGCGATAATAACGGACATCCTTCTACCTTCCAATTTAGGCAATGCCTCAGCGGCACCCAAATCCTTAAGCTCGTTGATAAAATTCAAAAGCAGGAGCTCTCCCCTTTCCTTAAATACGATGGAACGACCGCGGAAGTGAACGTATGCCTTTACCTTATTCCCTTCCTCCAGGAAGCTCTTGGCATGCTTCAACTTAAATTCGATGTCGTGATCATCCGTATTCGGACCGAACCTGATTTCCTTGATGACCGTTTTAGCGGCTTTTGCTTTCAACTCCTTTTCCTTTTTCTTCTTTTGATAAAGGAATTTCTTGTAGTCGATAATCTTACAAACAGGAGGTTGTGCCTTAGGTGAAATTTCCACCAGGTCCAACTCTAGTTTTTGCGCCCATTCGTGCGCCTTCTTAGTAGGGTAAATTCCGGACTCGATGTCTCTTCCTGCTACCTCACTAATCTTGTCCAAGTTATCGCCCACCAAACGTATCTCAGGGATGCGAATGTTGTAGTTGATGCGATGTTGGGGTTCTTCCCTTCTCTCTCTACGAAAGTTTCTCTTAAATCTTTTAGCCAATACAAAAACGGTTTGTGAACAATCTGTTGATTTACAATATGTGAACAGCGGTTTACCCGCTAAGAGTTCCTCGAAATCGAAAAACGTAAAACAAATATGGTATTTTTTAACAAATAAGAAGGAAGCTTGCGGAAAAGTTTAGCGTTTCGTGCAAAAAAATTGCTAGAAACACCCAAGTTCCCACAAGCTTCCTTGGTAACCGGGGCCTTTAGCCCCTCATTATTTTATTTAACGTCCTCGCTCTTCTTCGTACTTTTTGCCAATTCAATATTCAAACCGTCCTTATTGTCATTAAGAACCGCCTCGAACACGCTTCCCTCTTTAGGGTTATTGGCAAGGATGTACTCCGCTAGGGGATCCTCTAAATATTTCTGGATGGCACGGTGTAAAGGTCTCGCACCGAATTGCGGATCGTAACCTTTTTCCGCCACGAATTTCTTCGCCTCCTCGGACAGTACCAATTCGTATCCCATTCCTTCCAATCTGGAATAAAGATCCTTCAAGGTAATGTGGATAATCTTGAAGATATCATCCTGATCCAAGCTATTGAAGATGATTACGTCATCAATCCTGTTCAAGAATTCAGGAGAGAAGGTACGCTTCAGGGCGTTTTGGATAACACCCCGTGCGTCCGCGTCCACGGCATCGGATTTGGATTGGGTCATGAACCCAACGCCTGTTCCGAAATCCTTCAATTGACGCACCCCGATATTCGAGGTCATGATAATCATGGTATTCTTGAAATCCACTTTACGTCCAAGACCATCGGTCAATTGCCCGTCATCCAAAACTTGAAGAAGGATGTTGAACACGTCCGGGTGGGCTTTTTCAATCTCATCCAAGAGAACCACGGAATAAGGCTTACGACGAACCTTCTCGGTCAATTGACCACCTTCCTCGTAACCCACGTATCCCGGAGGCGCACCAATCAAGCGGCTGATGGAGAATTTCTCCATGTACTCACTCATATCGATACGAATCAAAGCCTCATCGGAATCAAAAATGTAACGTGCCAATGCTTTGGCTAGCTCCGTTTTACCTACACCCGTTGGCCCTAGGAAAATAAAGGAACCAATCGGCTTGGAAGGGTCCTTCAATCCTACACGGTTACGCTGGATTGCCTTTGTTACCTTAACGATTGCCTCGTCCTGCCCGATAACCGCCCCTTGAAGGTCGGAGGACATGGAAACCAACTTGGCGCTTTCGCTTTGTGCCACCTTGTTCACGGGAATTCCCGTCATCATTGCCACCACTTCGGCGATATCATCCTCGGTAACGGGATAACGCTTGGTCTTGGACTCCTCTTCCCATTCCACTTTGGCATCCTCCAGTTGGCGGAGCAAACGGGATTCCAGGTCGCGGAGATCCGCCGCCTTCTCGTATTGTTGACCTTTTACGGCTTGGTTTTTCTTTTCTTTTACGTTCTCGATTTTCTCCTCCAAATCCACGATGTGCTTGGGCACGTGGATATTTTTGAGGTGAACGCGGGCACCCGCTTCATCGAGTACGTCAATCGCCTTATCCGGCAAGAAGCGATCTGAGATATAACGATCACTCAATTTCACGCAAGCCAAGATTGCCTCCTCGGAATAATTCACGTGGTGGAATTCCTCGTACTTAGGCGTGATATTCTTTAAGATATTCACCGCTTCCTCCGCGGATGGCGGATCAACGATGACTTTTTGGAAACGACGATCCAAGGCGCCGTCTTTTTCAATGTACTGTCTGTACTCATCCAATGTGGAAGCACCGATGGCTTGGAGTTCTCCCCTAGCTAAAGCAGGCTTGAAAATATTGGAGGCATCCAAGGAACCCGTAGCGCCACCCGCACCTACGATGGTGTGGATTTCATCGATGAAGAGAATCACGTCGCGGTTCTTCTCCAACTCGTTCATGATGGCTTTCATACGTTCCTCGAACTGACCGCGGTACTTGGTACCCGCTACGAGTGCCGCAAGGTCAAGCATTACCAAACGCTTATTGAAAAGCGTGCGGGAAACTTTGCGTTGCTGGATTCTTAGCGCCAGTCCCTCAACGATAGCGGTTTTACCCACTCCGGGCTCACCGATAAGAATCGGGTTGTTCTTTTTCCTACGGGAAAGGATTTGGGAAACGCGCTCGATTTCGTTTTCCCTTCCGATGATGGGATCCAATTTGCCTTCCTCGGCAAGCTTGGTGATGTCCCTTCCGAAGTTATCCAAAACCGGCGTACGGGATTTAGAACCCGGACGGCGACCGCCCTGCTGCTGGAACCTTCCTTCCTCTTCCTCGAAAGGCCCCTCGTCATCCGGTCCTTGATTGCGGAAGTCCTCGCCGTCGCCTGACATTTCTTGGCTTACGAACTCAAGTTCCTCCTTGTAAACGTCATAATCCACCTCGAAACGGCTTAGGATTTTTGAAGCACGGTTGTTCTCATCCTTAAGGATGGAAAGCATCAAGTGCTCCGTATCCACTACGTCACTCTTCATGAGTTTTGCCTCAAGGAAAGTAACCTTCAAGACCTTAGCGGCATGCCTATCCAAGGGCAAGTCCCCGATATTGAGGTTTGCCTTCGGCAGTTTGCTTCTAAATATGGATTCCTCCACGCTTTTGCGTAGATGTTCTGTATCAATGTTTAAGGAATTCAACACCCGTACGGCAAGGCTACCGGATTTCTGGGTGATGCCCATCAGCAAGTGCTCCGTGCCGATGTAGTCCGCTCCAAGGCGCAAGGCTTCTTCCCTACTCCTTGAAACAACTTCCTTTACTTTGGGCGAAAATCTTTTCATTAATATATCTGTTGATAGATGTTTCTAAATTTTGTGCCGACTGCCTTCTTTTAACTCTTAAAACGCCTCTTAGGTTCGTTTCGTACCGAGTAGGCTCTAAATTGTCTGCCGGATTACCCGAATTTGCGGTTTAATACCGACTTATCAAACCTTCAAAGGATAATTTTAATCATAAATGTCTTTAAAGGATTCTTAAAGCCAAAAAGAATGTGACTTACAAATCTATGGCAACGATTATATGATCCTTAAATATGATGCCAATCCAGTATTTCGGAAAAAATGACGGGGGAGGCTGCAAAAACGTCATGTGAGGGCAGGGAGATGGGTATTACTTTTAGATAGAATCCAAGCGCCATCCATGAAAAATCTAGGCTGTACTAAGCAGTTCTGTTGCTCTTTATTCGAATAGGTCAATTGTCTAAAACATTACTATTCAGACGTAAGACGTAAGACGGGATTGGTGCTAAATAACAACGTGACGTCTTATCCCGATAAGTATCGGGATAAATCTTACATCTTATGTCCACATTTCCAAGCAATTGATTCATTCAAATGCAGCCACACAATTACTTAG
>JAHDDF010000014.1:4170-25001 GCA_020629475.1 Saprospiraceae bacterium | reverse complement strand
AAAAATATTTGATATTAAACCGTTTAATCCCTTATTTTTGAAAAAATCAAATATGTACGCCATCTAATGGATTGTCCCGTTTGTAATCATAAGGATGTCCCTCCTTTCGCTACCGTTTGTCCCACTTGTAAGTCGGACGTGGTTGCCTATGCCTTGTTGGATGATATCGAGGAAAGCTTCGTGGATACCGTCAAGGATAAAATCGCCATTGAAGGTGATTTTAAGGAAATGGAGAAGCGAACCAGGCTTCAACTCAAAAACGAAGGAAAGAAAAGAGGGAGGCTTTGGTTTGCCTTGTTGTTATTTCCCTTGCTTTTTGCTTGGTGCGCCAAGAAGCCCTTATACAAGACGGAAATCCAAAAGGAGGATAATCCCGTAGTAAGGGATTCCTTGGAGTTGGTGAAGCGGGAACTTGCCATGGCGAAAAATAAGATCAAGGCATTGGAGTCCAACGCGGATATTTACCACCTTGTCAAAAAAGGGGATAGGCTGGAGGATATTGCGGAATTTTACCTAAAGGATAGGGAGGCTTGGACGGCTATCCACAAGATTAACCCCCACGTAAAAAACCCGCATGTCTTGAGTCCGGGTGATACCATCTTAATCAAAAGGAATTTGCAATGGTAGAGAATATCGAAAAATTGCGGAACAAGGTCACCGAACTCTTGAAACGCATTTATCGCTTGGAAAATACCGTTGCGGAAAAGGAAATGACCCACGAGAGTTACGTGGATGTACTTGCCCTAGAGGTCATCGGTAAGTTGGATAAATTGCGGGATAGGGAACCCGGTCCCGAAACGAATGCCCTGGAACAGGATTTTTTGGATATCCTTGAGTTTATGGGGGTTCATCGTTTAGCTAACCCTATTGATAAAATCGCGGATTTTACACATCCCGTCGGAACCGTTAAAGACCTCGATAGAAGAAATGGCGTAGTTACGGAGGTCGTTAAGCCGGGTTACGGGAGAGGGGAGAATCTTGTCCGTCCTACCCATGTCATCATTGTCAAGAACGACTAGACTTACAGCGCAAATATGGCTACCTTCGCGGAAAATTTGAATCATTCCGATGAAGAAAAAGTTAGCGCCTAATTTCCTGCGTTTCCTAGAGACCTTCCCTGAAGTGGATCTTCCCGTTACCTTGACCGAGGAGTCCCAAATCGAATTCGAGAGAAGGAACGAACCGCTTTCCCAAGAAAGTATCCATGAGTTTATACTCATGGGTGAAGAGGGGGAATTGGATGAGTTTACGGAATTCGTTCCTTGTCTGAGAGTCAAGGAAACCCATGATTTTCACGCCGTTATTTACTGGAGAGCGGGACTGATGGATTATGAATACATCCTCGCAACCTTTGATAAAAAGGGCGCCTTATTGGATAAAAAAGTAATTGCCGGAACTAAAATCCATGATGGGCAGTTAATAAGATCAGTTGCTACGATTGAAGATGATTGGTTAATCTACATCGTCGTCGGAAAATCAGACGCAAACGAACAGTCCTTCCGCGCCACCGACAGTCGCTCCCTCAACATGGAGCTCCTCGCCACCGGTGAAATTGTACCCGTCTAGGGAATGAAAAATTAATGATTAAGAATTAATAATGATTCATTGAATTTCCCGTAAGCGGAAGTCACACATCAATGTGTGGTCATTTTTAATTCTTCATTCTTCATTATTAATTGTACAGAATGAAACCTTCAAAATCCATTAAAGGAAAGAAATTGATACCCAAAGAACTCAAAAAACACGTATTGTGGGTGTTCTCCGTGAACCCCAAAAAAAGGATGACCGCCAAGCAGGTCATCAAGAAATTGAAGATAGCCAATAATGGTCCTTCAGTACATGCCGCACTTCGCAAATTAGCGGGTGAGAACAAGCTGATTGAAATGTCGGACGGTAAGTTCCGTTTGAATAAGCATGCCCAGCATTCCAAGCACAAGAATTTGGATACCTATACCGGAATCGTGGATATGATCCGCTCCGGTTCCGCCTATATTTCCGTGGATGAATTACCCGAAGACGTATTCGTGGCTTCCCGTAATTTGAACTCCGCCATGAACGGGGACCGCGTAAACGTAGGCATTACCCGAACGGGTAGGGGAGGAAGACCCGAAGGAATCGTGGTGGAAATCCTGGAACGCGCTACCGAGCATTTTATCGGTACCATCAAGATTTCCAAGCACTACGGATTCGTCATCCCGGATTCCGGGGACATACATACGGATATATACGTCGCGCCTGAAAATACGATGGGTGCCAAGGACGGTGAAACCGTCGTGGTACGCGTCATTGATTGGAGTCAGGGCTCCAACCGAAGCCCCGTAGGGAAGGTTACTTCCGTATTGGGTGCCAAGGATAGCGCTGATATGGCAATGAAATCCATCTTGATAAACAACGGCTTTGAACTGGAATTCCCGGACGATGTACTTCGTGAATCCGAAGCCATTTCCGAGGTCTTGGATGAAGCGGAAATCGCAAGGCGAAGGGATATGCGTGAGGTAACCACCTTTACCATTGACCCGCTTACCGCCAAGGATTTCGATGATGCTTTATCTATCCGTTGGTTGGATAACGGAAATTGTGAGGTAGGTGTACATATCGCTGATGTAGCGCATTATGTCAAGGAGCATTCCCCTCTGGATAAGGAGGCGTTGAAGCGCTCAACTTCCGTTTACTTGGTGGATCGTGTGCTTCCGATGTTGCCCGAGAAATTGTCGAACGGTGTTTGTTCCCTTCGTCCTCATGAGGATAAGTTTACCTTTTCGGCAATCTTTGAATTTGATAAGAACGACAAGATTACCAATCGTTGGTTCGGTAGAACGGTTACGCACTCCGACAGGCGTTTTACCTACGAGGAAGCCCAAGAGGTGCTAGAAACCGGGGAAGGTGATTTCAAGAGTGAATTGAAATTCTTGAACCGTCTTGCCAAGAAATTGAGGGTAGCGAAATTCAAGAATGGCGCTATCTCTTTCGAGCAACCTGAAGTGAAATTCAAGCTTGACGAGTCCGGTAAACCTTTATCCGTTTACGTAAAGGAACGCAAGGACGCGCATATGCTTATCGAGGATTTTATGTTGCTGGCCAATAAGGAAGTGGCTCGATTCGTAGCGCAAAAAGGAATGGATTCCGGTAAGGAAATCCCGATGGTATACCGTACCCACGACAGCCCGGATCCGGCGAAGTTGGCTGATTTTGCCTTGTTTGCCAAGAGCTTGGGCTATACGATGGATGTTTCCAATCCCAAGGTAATTGCCTCGGCTTTGAATAAATTAACCGCGGACGCCAAGGAACGTCCCGAGTTGAAAATGCTTGAGCCGTTGGCAATCCGTACCATGGCAAAAGCCGAGTACACCACCAACAATATTGGGCATTACGGGCTAGCCTTTGACTATTATAGCCACTTTACCTCGCCCATCCGTCGTTATTCGGATGTGTTGACGCATCGTATCTTGGATGCCAACCTCAAGGCGATTGTCCGAAGGGACAAGGCGGCATTGGAGGAGCAGTGCAAGCACATCTCCCGCCAAGAACGTAAGGCGATGACCGCCGAGCGTGAGTCCGTAAGGTACAAGCAGGTGGAGTACATCAAGGATAATATCGGTGAAACCTTCAACGGGCGAGTAACCGGAATGATCGAAAGCGGATTTTTCGTGGAAATGGAGGGCAACCGCTGCGAAGGCTTCGTGCCCGTGGATTCCATGCCTGAACGTTATGTTTTGCAAGACGGTAGAATGCGCATGAAAGCGCGCTCCGGTGCTGAATTAAGAATGGGTGATACCGTAAGGGTCACCATTATTAGTGCTAGCGTGGAGAAACGCCGTATTGAATTGAGATATACGGAGGAAGAGTAATAAACGAGAATTCGTTTAAGAAAATATCAAACCTCAAGGGTATTCCCCTTGGGGTTTGTTTATATTAGGGGCTTAGGATGTAAGACAAACAATTTCCCAATGGAAGATGATAAAATAATTGATTCCGGCTTCGAACGTGGCGATGATGAATTTTCCGCAGCGGTAGAAAGCTCGGTAAAAAGTCTTGGTGGCTGGGCCTTAGCAGCAGGGGTAGTAGGAATCCTTCAATTCCTTTTTGATGGTGGAAGGACTTTTTATCAGATATTCACCATGGGAGAATATATAAGGGAGAATTTATTCTCCTTTGTTATCGGGCCTATGGGATTTGCCGTGTTAGGATTTATTATTTCAATACTTATCCTTAGTTTATCCGCTAAAGCCAGGAATGTAAGTTTAGAAAAAGATAGGACCGGATATTGGGATACTATAATGGGGCGGTTAAGTACCTTCTATGTTTGGAGTTTAATCCTGGCGGTATTTACCTTTTTCTATTTTATGTATTTCCTTGTTAAGGAATTAGCCTTTTAATTTGGTGTCATGAGAGCAATACTTCAACCACACCTTGGTAAATTAGCGACCATTTCTACCGTGTTAGCGGTGCTTATCTTTATATGTCTTCTTCCGAGGTTTTATTTTTTATTTAAAGTAGGATCGGATATTCTAGGCATGGATGCTGATGATTTTTCTCGCCCGTATCTTTACCTGTCTATATTGGATATCCTATCATATTTAGTTTTAAGTGCTTTAGGAGGGGTTTTTGTCCTTCGATTTAGCCGCATTGCCAGGCTTGGTTCAACTTCAACTTTGGATGAAAATGAATGGAGAGCATTATTTTTTAGTGCTAGGAATTTTATAATCACCATCGGGGCTGTTGCATTATTTTCTATCCTCATGAATGTTTTACGTACGGTGGTAAGTTTATTTTTATTTTAAAAAATGCAAGAGGAGGAAATCATTGATACGGAACTTTTTCCTAGTAGTTTTTTAGGTATGGATGACTTAGCCAAGCCTATACGGATACTAGGAAATTGGGCGTTTTTTGTAGGCTTGATTTATATTATTTATGAGTCTATTCAAGGGGTTTTTTCCTTGGTTATGTTATACGGCACATATGGAGATGCCTACTTGTTTAGAATGAAGGTGATCGATTTGTTTCAGTGGCTGGTTGGTTATGTAGGAAAGTGGTTTTTGTTTGGATTAGGAAGATCCATACGCTTAATTCTTGCATCAAGTTCGGAAGGTAGTTCTTTTGATGAATTAATAAAAAGTGTTTTAAAGTTTTTGATGGCGGAATTAGTACTAGGGATTTTGTCATTGGTATTAATGATGGTTTCTTTGGTTTTTACAATTAATTTTCATTGAAAAAATGAAAGATTATTTAGGGAAAAATATCGGAAGAATAAAATGGATTAGTTTGTCAATATTATTGATTCAGCTTTTGGGAATCATACTTTCAGTAGGTATGGTAGGTTTTAATTTTTTCTTCCAAGAAGAATTAATTGAAATTCCTGAAATTAGAAAATCATTTTTATATGGCTTGGTGTTTACGGTAGTGACAACAATTCTCATAATTGTTCAAATGGTTTTTTTGTTCAATGTATATCGCCTTTCCCGAATAGGGGAGGAAGAGCCGTTAACCGAAGAACAATGGATTTCTTATTTTAAGAATCTTAGAAATTATATTATTATGATTGCCGTATTTTTTATTGAGATAATATGTTATCAAATTATAGGCTTTTTTGTATTTTAACAAAAAACACAAAAATGGAAAATTTCAACCAACCCATAGATGACGAATTACTAAGCGGAGTAAACCTTACCCCTAAAGCCCTGGATGATTTACGTTCCACCGGTGGTTGGGCAATGTTTATTGCCATTGTGGGATTATTATTTTCCGGCCTTATGATTCTGGCGGGCTTAATGGTTTTGATATTCGCTTTCATTGATGATAATCTCATAGGAACTACACCAAACGCCATATTTTTCTTAATGAGTTTTTTCTATCTCGCGATGGGCGTTTTGTATTTGATACCCATGATTCTATTACTCAGGTTCTCGAATAATGCGAGGAGGGTAGGGCAAGGTCAAAATTCCATTGCCATTGAAGGAGCCTTCTCCAACCTGAGAAAGCATTATAAAATGCTTGGGATAATGGTAATTGCCATGATTCTGTTGTATATACTCATGATTGTAATTTACGGTATGTTCCTAGGAGCCATGATGAGTAGTTTTTGATTTGATTAACGCCTTTAAGAACAATGTTTTCTTAAAGGGAAGCGTATATTTGTTTCATAGCATGCCTACACCATGCTTTTAGGCAATTTCAAAACATATAGAAACGAATGGCATCCAGATTAAAATTCCTCGTTCTTCCCCTTATCGCAATATGCTTCATCGCTTGTCAAACGGATAAGGCTCCTGAGCTTAAACCCTTGAACCTTTTATCCTACGGTGTACCATTAACCATTATGGCACCCGATAGTTCCGACGTGAAGAAGGATAGTGGATTTGGGTTAATCGAGGAGGTAACCGTTACGGGGCCGGGGAATTACGGATTATTGATCCAATCTTCCGATGCCGGGAATTCAGGAGCCAAGGATATAAAAGAGGAGCAATTAAGTTCCGTTAAGGCGAAAAACCGCAACTTCTCCAGAATTATTGAAGAAGACGAAACAGGATTCCTGTATGAGTTGAAATTTGATTCCACCAACGTCAATTTCCAATTCTTTAAGGCAAAAGTAGAAGGATCAAAAGAATATTGGTTCACTACACCATATACCGGAAGATACACGGAAGCGGAAGCCAAAAGAGTCTATGACTCCCTTTCCGAAGTCAAGTAATTTCAATATGCGATCTCATATGTGAGGTCCCATATGTGAGGTCTTCCGACCTCACATCCACAACAAAACAAAAAAAGCCGGATGGAAACCCATCCGGCTTTTTGTATTTCATCAATAGAGAGGTAAAATTTACCCCGCATATTTCTTATACTCCGATTCAATAAACTTTTGCAGCTCATCCATACTCTCGAATTTGCTGAATAACTCCTTGAAACGCGTTTCATGCGAAGAACTCGGCATAACGTAACTGAATACATCCTCCTCCGTGATTTCCTTATCACTCAAGATGATAAGGCGCTCAACCACGTTACGCAACTCACGGATATTTCCGGACCAATTGATATTCTGAAGTGCGATAAGCGCCTTCGGCGATACCTTTTTCTGCGCCATCCCGTAGTCATCACAAATCTTATCGATAAAGTGATTGACCAAGGCGGGAATATCCTCACGGCGATCATTCAAGGCAGGGACTTGAATAATGATTACCGCCAAACGGTGGTATAAATCCTCCCTAAAGTTACCCCTCGCGATTTCGGCACGTAAATCCTTATTGGTTGCCGCAACCACACGTACATTAACCTTAATTTCCTTATCGCCTCCTACACGGGTAATCTTGCTCTCTTGTAGGGCACGAAGTACTTTCGCTTGGGCGGAAAGGGACATATCACCAATCTCATCCAAGAAAAGCGTTCCTCCGTTCGCTTGTTCAAATTTCCCGATACGCTGCTTGTGTGCGGAAGTAAAGGCACCTTTCTCGTGCCCGAACAATTCACTCTCGATAAGCTCGGCAGGGATAGCGGCACAGTTTACCTCAACAATGGAATGCTTGCTGCGATCACTTTTTTCATGAATCCAACGTGCTACCAATTCCTTACCCGTTCCGTTGGAACCGGTCACCAAAACCCTTGCCTCCGTAGGAGCAACGCGATCTATGGTCTCCTTGATCTTGGTTATCGTTTCGGATTCCCCGATGATCTCCTGGGTTTTATATTTCTGGACCCTACGCTTCAATACCTTGGTTTCGGTAATCAAGCTGGACTTATCCATGGCGTTACGGATGGTAATCAGCAAACGGTTCAAATCCGGTGGTTTGGAAATATAATCGAAGGCGCCCTTCTTCACGGACTCAACGGCGGTTTCAATATTACCGTGACCTGAAATCATGACTACGGGAGTGTCAGGGGCAAGAAGCCCGACGCGTTCAAGCGCTTCCATCCCGTCCATCTTCGGCATCTTGATATCCATGATAACGACATCGTACTTGCCTTTCTTTAGTTTAGCCAAGCATTCAAGACCGTCACCGGCTTCTTCTACCTCGTATTTCTCGAAAGTTAGGATATCCCGGAGGGTCCTGCGGATTGCCGCTTCGTCATCGACAATAAGAATCTTTGCCATAAGGGAGTTTGTAGTTTCTAGTTGATAGCTATGCTACTCCTGCAAATGTATCATTTGCATTGTAAAAATCACTAATATAATCACTATTAAGCCGCAAAATCCCTGCCACGATCAAGGATGTCCTCGTCAAAGTCGTCCTTTTTTCTGGATTCAAGCGGTGAAAGGTCGATTCCGTCCTTATCGTAATAGGAGATAAAGAACAAGCCTACAAAGGTGATGATGCCGTTTAGGATCAATAATTCAAAGCTGAATTTGTAGCCTAAATAGTTCTCGCATAACCATTTAAGGAAAAAGGTCAAAACCGGTGACGCCAGGCAGATGATTACGGAAAGATGGTCGTAAATCTTTTGTTTGGTAAAGAAACCAAACATGTATAAACCAAGGAGCGGCCCATACGTGTAGCCCGCAAAAACGAAGATTTGTTTTACTACGGCGTCATTGTTCATGAACCAGAACAAAAGAATCACAAGGAATAGAAGCCCTGAGAAAGCCAAGTGTACCAAAATTCTTGTGCGTCTCTTACTCTTCTCGTCTTGATCCGATTTTTCGAAACCAAGGATATCCACGCAGAAGGAGGTCGTCAAGGAAGTCAAGGCGGAATCCGCGCTGGAATAAGCCGCCGCAATCAAGCCTAAAACGAAGAGGATTCCCGCTAAGGGACCAAGGTGCTGAAGGGCTATGGTTCCGTAGAGTAAATCCGTCCTTTCCGGAATGGCAAGACCGATTTCATTGGCATAAAGGTATAGCAAGGCACCAAGGGCAAGGAAAATGAGATTTACGAAGATGAGGATGATACTGAAGCTCATCATATTCAACTGCGCTTCCTTGATGTTTCGGCAAGAAAGGTTCTTTTGCATCATGTCCTGATCCAAGCCCGTCATTACGATAGCGATGGATACACCCGCCAAGAATTGCTTAATGAAATGCTTCCCGTCCCCTAGGAAATCCTTGAAATAGAACATTTGGGAATAATCGGAACCGCTAATGCGGGAAACCATATCTCCCATGCTCCAGTCCATTTTTTGACCGATAAGGATTATGGTGATGATAACCGCCGCAAGCATGCAAAGGGTTTGCAAGGTATCCGTCCAAACGATGGTCTTGATACCGCCACGATAGGTGTATATCCAAATCAGGACAATGGCACCTAGGATGGTAAGTGGAAATGGTACGCCATAATGCACCATTACGAATTCCTGAAGCACGAAAGCTACGAGATACAAGCGGAAGGAAGCCCCGATAGTACGGGACAGCAAAAAGAAAGCCGCACCCGTTTTATAGGAAACCGTCCCGAATCTGCGCTCCAAATAGGTGTAAATAGAGGTAAGATTGAGCTTATAGTACATCGGCATCAAGACATACGCGATAAAAGCGTAACCGAATAGATAACCGAATACCATTTGCATATAGGAGAAACTATTTCCTTGTACCCAGCCCGGAATGGATATAAAGGTTACCCCGGAAAGGGAAGCACCAATCATCCCGAAGGCGACGAGATACCAAGGGGATTGTTTTCCCGCGATGAAGAAGTCTTGATTATCGGAATCCTTGGACGTAAAAAAGGATACGCCCATAAGCAGCAAAAAGTAAACTGCTATGATTATTAGTATGATGACCGGGTTAAGCTGTTCGGACATGGTTTAGTTTTCCCTACGTTTTTTGTTTTTACTAATAGCGGTTTTAAGGAAGGTTTATGAGTTTAAGCTAGGTCAGTTCGGCAAATTTAGCATAATTTTGATTCTCTAAAATAGACTTCTGATGAAAGCATTGACATACTGTGCCCTTATATCAATTCTCAGTTTTTTTTCTTTTACGTTAAATGCCCAAGATTCACCCGAGGAAATCTTCAAAATCGTGGAACGCATGCCCTTCTTTGGCGACTGCGGTGATATTGAGGACAAAACGGAAAGGAAGCAATGTTCAGATAAAAGCATCATTGCCCATATCGGTAATAATATCGATTATCCGGAGGCGGCAAGAAAGAATAATACGGAAGGAATGGTGGTCATCCGCTTCGTAATCGAAAAGGATGGTTCCTTGACCGATGCCAAAATTCTTAAGGGGATCGGTGATGGTTGTGATGAGGAGGCTTTGCGAGTGGTTGAGCTAATGGAAAAATGGACACCCGGCGAAACCGGGGGTGAAAAAGTCCGTGTCCAATTTACCTTACCCATCCGCTATAAATTGCAAGAACCGATCCCTGAGCCGGACGTAAAAGCCGAGAAATTCGAGCAGCTAGGCGACCTATTCTGTGAAAACTACCTAGGAGAATTCATTTCCGCTGATAAGCTAAACCTTTTCGCTACCCAAGATATTACCCGCGACAACGTTTGTGGCATCAAGGGGGAAGCGGTTGTTTCCTACTTCAATAAACTTACGATGAAGGTTACTCGTTCAGGCATGGAGAAGTCCATTTCCTCCGAGGATGGAATCTTTTCCGAAAGCATGAAGGAAATGATGAAAAACCTAAATCCCGGTGATACCATTGAATTCGAGTACACCCTAAGCGTAACCTTGGACGGCGAACACGGAAGTACACAGGATTATTACCGTACGATAATTGTAGAATAGTAGTCTTAATAAATTTTCGAAAGAGGAACTCCGGAGCATTAGTTTTCAGGATACTTCCTTTTTCGACCGGTAGGGAGAAAAATGCCCTAAGAAAAAGCGCACTAATGAAGAATCTTGATTTTTCGTAGGAGATAGAAGATAGTTGTAATGATAAAGAATCCTAAGGACATTCTTTTAGTATGGCTTTTGCCTCAGCGAGGCAATCCATTATTCGAGTTAGGATAAGAGAGTCAATCAAGCGCCAAAGGTGCGTAGCATAAAAGCTTTTTGCCTGGTTTCTCCGGATTTTAAAAGTCTTTTGTCCTTAAGTTCAAATGTTAATACAAGTAGTTTCTAAAATTCAAACATGCTCTAAATGTCATCACTAGCCAAGCTACTTTCCCTGCTTCGGAACTACAAGCCCCAAGTAGTTGGCAATATCGTATCCAATATACTAATGGTGATCTTTTCCGTCATCACCATCCCCGCCCTTATTCCCTTCTTGCAACTTCTTTTTAACAGGGAAATTGAGGTAGTGCCCTTGCCGGGCAATGAGGTACAAGGTTTTCAAAAATTATGGCAAACGGCGGAGCATTATTTTTCCGTCTTGATTCAAAACGAGGGCAGGGAAGCAGCCTTGTTTTACATCTGTATCCTAATTGTAATACTATTCTTTTTTAAAAACCTCTTCCGTTACGCTAGTTTATATTTTATATCACCTGTGAGGACGGGCATTGTCAGGGATTTAAGAAAATCATTGCACGATAAACTCAACGACCTTCCCCTTTCCTTCTTTACCGAAGAAAAAAAAGGAAATCTCATCTCGTTAACGACCTCCGACGTGCAAGAGGTGGAGTGGAGTATTTTAAATGTATTAGAAGCCATTTTCAGGGAGCCGCTCATGATCATCGGTTGCTTGGCGTACATGCTTTGGATGAGCCCTTCATTAACGCTCTTTGTTTTTGTGATGATTATCCTAACGGGCGGGATTATAGGTGTTATAGGAAGTACGCTGAGAAAAAAATCAGGAAAAGCACAAGCATTATTGGGTAACCTCATTTCCGTTTTAGAGGAAAGCCTTGGGGGAATCCGGATAACAAAGGCATTCGGGGCGGAGGACCATCGCCGCCAATCCTTCAATGAAACCAACGATAATTACCGTAATGTTTTGATTTCCGTTTTCCGAAGGAGGGATTTATCATCACCACTTTCCGAATTCCTAGGAATCGGGGTGGTTGCCGGTTTATTACTGTATGGTTCTAGGTACGTTTTTACGGATGTTCTATCACCTGAGGAATTCCTGACTTTCCTTTTCGCCTTTTACAATGTAATTAATCCGGCAAAATCCTTTGCGAACGCTTATTACAATGTACAAAAAGGGCTTGCCGCCTTTGATAGGATTCAAAGGATTAGCGATACGGATAATCCGGTAAAAGAGGCGGATAAAGCCTATTCGATACAAGAAGTGAATGATTCCATTCGTTTGGAAAATGTCTCCTTTTCTTATTCCAAAGGGAATGATGTAATCAAGGAATTAAACCTTGAAATCAAGAAGGGGGAAATCGTTGCTTTGGTAGGAAGTAGCGGTGGCGGAAAAACCACCTTGGCGGATTTATTACCGAGATTCCATGATGTTGCGGAGGGAAAAATCTTGATTGACGGAAAAGATATCCGTTCTTATAAAATCCGGGACCTCCGGAATTTATTCGGGATAGTATCCCAACAAGCCATCTTGTTTAATGATACCATTTCCAATAACGTAACCTTCGGGCGTAAAGGAATTTCCAAGGAGCAATTGGAACAGGCATGCAAAACCGCGAATGCCCACGGTTTTATTTCCGCAACGGAAGACGGTTATGAAACCTTCATCGGTGATGGAGGAAATAAGCTAAGCGGCGGACAACGTCAACGCTTAACCATCGCAAGAGCCGTTTTAACCAATCCACCCGTTTTAATCCTGGATGAAGCGACTTCCGCCTTGGATTCGGAATCCGAAAAAGCGGTACATGAGGCATTGGAAAAAGTAATGAAAGGAAGAACGGTCCTCCTAATTGCCCATCGCCTGTCAACGGTCCGGAAAGCGGATAAGATAGTGGTGATGGACCAAGGGGAAATCAAGGAGATGGGAAGCCATGACGAATTGATTTCCAAGAAGGGGATATACCATAAGTTGGTGAAAATGCAGACCATTTAACCCTTTCCTTTTCGCATCATGCGGGACACTTTGTCCAAGAACGACAATGATTTAACCTCGATTAACCGACAAGTATTACTTTAGCGGCAAGAAATTCGAAATCTGACCATACAAGAAGATGAGACTAGCATTTACTCTTATACTGAGCCTAGGAATTTTTTCCTTCGCTTTCGCGCAAACCTCGATTACCAACGCTACCTTCTTAAGTGCGGGAGATATCCTTTACACGGGAACGGATAACGCACCGAGTATTGATGTCGGTTCTGCGGGACCTTCCCAAAAATGGAGCTTCGGGAACCTTCAAACACCGGACGTACAAATGCGTGAGGTATTACCCGCAAGTGCGGGAACGGCGGGTGCTTCTTTTCCTAATGCGGACATCGTAATGGATATGTTCGGCGGCGAGGTTTATATGACCGTAGGAACCGATGAAATGGTTGAAGTGGGTTTCGCCGGCGGATTCCAAGGTTTTGATATCGATTCCCCCTATAATCCGCAAAGTATTTTCCGTAAAACCATGGAATACGGTGATTCTTATTCCACGGAAAACGGAATAGCCTTAACTATCCCTGCGGAGCAAATTCCTTTCTTGGATTCCTTGGGATTACCCGTGGAGCCGGATAGCGTAAGGATTACAAGAATTCAACAAATCGAGGTTAATGCCGATGCTTGGGGAACAGTTATCCTTCCTACGGGAACTTATGATTGTCTCCGTCTAGAAAAGAATACCACCGCCTCTCTTATGGTGGAAATGTACGTTCCTTTCTTGAATTGGATTGACGTAACGGATTTCATCGCGGGACAATTCGGTGATCTTGAACAATTCGGCGGAGGTGATACCTACCAATATGAATTCCTGGCGGATGGGATTAAGGAATCAATCGCTATCGTTTCCTTGGATACTATAGGCGGGGATGTACAAAGCGTAACCTTTAAATCCGATCCGAATGTAGGAATCCCCGTCGTGAACGGAGACCCGGGGAGCTTTTTTGCCGCTTACCCGAATCCCGCTTACGCGGATGTCAAAATCGATGTTATCGGTTTCGAGAGGGGGAATTACGATATCGGCATGTATGATATTTCCGGTAAAAGGGTCATGAACCAAAACGTGAACGTGAACGGTGATACCACCGTGGTCATGAACGTTAGCAGTTTAGATAAGGGCTCATACTTGTATACCCTCGTGGATTCCGAGGGACGGATCATTAAGGCACGACGATTAATGGTTATCAAACCCTAGGATTCCTTGGAAAAATATGATTACCTCATAGCCGGTCAAGGACTGGCAGGCACGCTTCTCGGCTACTTTTTGGAAAAGGCGGGGAAGCGTGTCTTTTTTGTGGATAAAGGGCATGAAGGTAGTGCCTCCAAGGCAGCCGCCGGTATCTTGAATCCGGTAACGGGAAGGAAATTCGTAAAATCTTGGATGGTAGATCAGTTGTTCCCTTTCGCGGAACGTACCTACGCGGAGATGACCGAATCCACCGGTGTTGTTTTTAGGCACGAAACCAACATATTAAGGGAATATAGCACCCCGACGCAGGAAAACAATTACATGGAGCGTTCTTCCTACCCGGAGTACGCCAAGTATATTGTTGAACCCGTGGATAGGGGAAATTATAAGGGCGTATTAAAACAGGATAGGGGAACCTTCGAATTCAAATGCGCGGGTAGGGTAGATTTAAATCTTGTCGTTACGACTTTTAGGGATATTTGGATAAAAAAGGATTGCTTAAAAGCCGAGCCTTTTGAATTTGATAAATTAAAGATTTTAAACAGGGGAATTGAGTATAAAAATATCCTTGCGGACCAAGTAGTATTTTGTTTAGGAGCAGGAGCTATTGGCGCGCCTTATTTTGATTATTTAAAATACGAAGGCGCAAAAGGGGAAATAATTAAAGTAAAAATACCTGATGCTGATTTTAGGAAAATTTACAAACACGGAATATTTATTGTCCCATTAGGAGAGGATAGATATTGGATAGGCACGACCAACCAAAGGTATGTCCACGATACGGATACTACTGAGGAAAATAAAAATTTTCTTATTAACAAATTATCTTCCATTTTAAGCCTTCCTTTTGAAGTTGAAGAGCATTTAGCCGCAGTTAGGCCCACGGTTCGGGACAGGCGTCCGCTCCTTGGGATTCATCCTGATTATCAATCATTGGCGATATTTAATGGGCTTGGAACCAAGGGGGCTTCCTTGGGGCCTTACTTCGCGAAACAAATGTCTGAGCTGCTGTTAGAGGATAAACCCGTATCTGATGCCGTTAGCATTGAACGTTATCCCAAATAAGTATTTTGTATTTTCTTCTTTGATTTATCGTGATAAACTCAATTTTAAGGGATAAAAAGCAGGCTTTTTTGCCAATACACCATATAAAATACTTAGTGTAAAAAAACCGCTAACCCCCAGAGGAGAAGCGGTCCATTCTCGAGAGAGAATAAAATGAGAGAGTGATTAAAACCTCTTTATGTAGTTCCCATTACGGGAAGTTAATTTCTAATCGTAAAATCGCCCGGATTAATTCCAACTATATGGCTTTCCAAAGCGGTTCCGTTTCCGTCCAAGATAAACATTTCCCCTTGTGAAACAAAGTCCTTGGCGTCTCCGGCTAGAAATCTATCTTGATCTTCGTCGTATCCAAGACTGTAGTAATTGGCACCGGATAGTACAGGAGTTAAATTGAGCGTTGACTCATTTATATCCTGCGCCACAATATCACCATTAAATGCGAAATATAGAACGTCTCCCGTGAAATTAATGTTAAGGTCGCCGGGATAATTACCGGGTAATTCAAAATCCTTGAGGATGTTCCCTGAGGCAGGGTCAATTTGGCTCAATCTCCCGTTGGTGTTTTCTCCCGTATTCCAATCATAAAATCCGGCGCATAAAACCCAAACGTTTCCGTCAATATCTTGGATAATTTCCCCGGGGTTTATTCCGGTATTAATAGTGGTGATTAGATTATCGTTGAAAGGATCAATAACGGAAACCATATCATCGGTTAAATAGCCACCGGAATTTCCTACATAAATACGATCATTTATTACACGCATCCGCTCAGGACCTACGCCTCCTGTTGAAATGGTTTCGGTTACGGTGTTGGAAATTAAATCAATAACGGCAATACTACCTGAGGCTCCATCTACTCCCCATTGGCTGACGTATGCCTTTTCCTCATTGACGCCCATGAAATATCTAGGTAAACCCAAATCCGTAATGGTAGCGATTTCCTCGAAGGTATTAGCGTCCACCACTTCAACCTTATTGGAGTTATTTACAACGATATATGCTTTTCCGTTGTGGAAGGCGATGCTTTGTACCACATCACCCAAAGGACGATTATTTACCGTCTCAAAAGCATTTTGAATAACGGTATCTTGCCCGATATAGGTAATACTTCCGTTTCCGGAACCAAAACTACCTTCATTGGCTACGTAAATTCCTTCTTGGAAAATACCCGTGGTTTCATTTCCGTCGCCGTCATTATCGTCTTGGCAGGAATTGAAAATGAATAATGACGCAAAGATGAATAACCAATAATTATTCTTCATGTTAATGTCTATTTTGTTTTGCTTTTATAATCAAAAGAAAAATGAATACTTCCTAGGAAGTTAATCGGGGGCATGGGTCTGTTTTCAATAACCGTATATTCGGAATTGAATATATTTTTTATCTCGAAAGAAGGCTTGATTATAAGCCCTTCCTTTTTTGTTTTCCATTCATAAAAAATTCCGATATCGGAAACCAAATAGGTCGGTAAGGAATTTGAGTTATCCGAAGTGGTATATCGCTTTCCGACGATATTATTATTGTAAATAAAATCCCAATTACCAAAGGAGTACAAGGCTTGAAAACCACCGGAATGCCTTGGTGTATAGATTAATTGTTTTTCGAGGGAATTAATGGCGTTGGGTGCTACCTCCTTATTAATGGCTTGGTTAAATTGATAATTACTTAGTAATTGAAAGTAGTGCTTGTCGTACCTGTAATCATAAGAGGCACTTAGCTGAAAACCGGAAGAAATAACTTGCCTAATATTTTCAGGTGTCCAAATTCCGGCATCATTAGGGAACCAAAGTATCCAGTCCTTAACGTTGGAATAGAAGTAATTTCCCTTAAATTGAGCATCGTGTCTTCCTTCGTCAATATTTACGATGAAACCACCCTCCAAAAAATGGGATGTTTCAGTATCGAGGTCAGGATTTCCGCTAGCGAAACTACTACTGCCCCAATACAAATCATTGAAGGTAGGAATTCTGTAATTTCTTGAAAATGAAGCAAAAAATCTATAATCCTGAACTTCATCAAATCTTTGATCTATCTTGATGTTGTAATGAGGCACTAAAACTTTTCCGTCTAAAATTTCCGTTTTTATTCCGGCTTTAATATTGGAATAACCCAAGTATCTCCACGTGTATTTTAAGTGTGTTGTGCTTAGGTTTCTTTCAGCTAAATTTCCTTGGTAATCGTCTACTTCCGCCCTTGAGAATTCATGCGCCAATCTTACGTTTAATTCATGTTTTTCCCCGTCCCAATATTTATTTATCCCGTTTCGTATTTCCCATCTATGGGAACGACTTTCAGCGGGGATAAGTCCACTATCGAATACGATATCCTCCTTGGCATAACGGATTTGTAATTTATTAGAAAATTCCTTGGAATTAAAATAATTCCAACCCGCATCAAAGTGTAATAAAGCATCTTGCTGCCTGGAAATACTTGTGGTTTGAACGGCAGTGGGAGGAATGCCGCGCTCATTATCCATCCACCACAAATTAGTGTAAATGGAGTGATTATCGTTGATTCTATACCTGTTGAATTGCGTCAAGGATAAATTCCTGAAATCCCCGTTTTCTAATTTTCTTTCCTCGCGATTGGCGGTACTTAAATCCGTGTATGAAAAATCGTTTTGGGTTTGCCGGAAATTGAATTTAATAATGCTTGAGAATTTCCTTTCCTTATCCCAATAATGCCCCCATTTTCCAAGGGCACCCCATTCACCGAAAGAGCCGCTTGAAACACCGATTTCAAGGTTGTTATATTGACGGATATAATCCTGTGTCTCCAAATTTATATTACCACCGATATCCCCGTTCGAGGCATCGGAAGGAGAATTTACGATAACGGATTCCACCAAGGAAACGGGCAATAAACTCAAGTCATATACCCCGTTCATGGTACTTGTAATGGAAAAGTCATTAATACTAATCCGGGTTTGAGCGGCGCTATGTCCCATCAAGGAAAGGGTGGATAGCGTTCCCGGACCGGAATTACGAATGTGTAAGCCAACAGGATGCCTGCTCAGTACTTCCGTAATATTCGAATTGTGGTGAGGCTGTATCGGTCGTTCGAAAATCGCCGGTAAAGCTGACTTTACGGGTACTTCAGGTAAAACAATACCTGTACTATCCACTTGGGCAGAAGCGGATAAGCAAAAAATAAATCCGATTATCGTAAGGATAAAATACCTCATATTTCGGTGTTTCAAACCCGAGGAGGTACGAATAGGCGGTGCTTCGGTCCTCCCAAAGGAATTCCGCAAGCCCCTGAACCCAATCCTTTCCTCCGAAGGTGTTCAACAGCGCTACGGAAGTGTACCGTAACGGAATGCGGCAGGTCTTCTGACTCGTTCCTCCTTTATCCACCTTCCCGATGACTCAGTGGTATTAGGGATAAAGGGTTGTCGGAACTCACAGCAGCGGGGACTGTCCCGGATTTTCACCGGATTCCCTTTTCATTCCTCAAGGATAGAATCCTCTAGGAAACCGAATTCGCTGCAAAGGTAGGATTTTTGCTTCCCCTTTCGTGGATTGAAATAAAATTAACGGTTCCGCTTTGCGATAACGACCATCTTCTTGCATATTAGCCGGATGGAAAATCATGCAGTACTTCTAGTCCAATGCCCCGACAAGGAGGGGATCGTAGTCGAAATCACGAAATTTATCTCCGAGCGGGGAGGGAATATCATTTCCTTGGATCAACACGTGGATCATGATTCCCGCCGCTTTTTCCTCCGTGCCCAATGGGAACTGGATAACTTCGAAATTCAAGAGGAAGAACGGATTTCCACCTTATTCGGACAAAGGGTAGGGCAGCGCTTCGAAATGGATTACAAAGTCCGTTTTACCAACCGGAAATTGAGAATGGCGGTTTTCGTGACCAAGGCGTCCCATTGCCTGTATGATATCTTGTACCGAAACCGCTCCCGAACGGAGAATTGGAATGTTGAAATCCCCTTTGTTATAAGTAACCATGATACTTTAAGGGATGATGTGGAGCCCTTCGGGATTCCTTACCACCATATTCCCATTACCAAGGAAACCAAGCCGGAAGTTGAGGCAAAGCAGCTTGCCTTGCTCAAGGAGCATGATGTGGATTTCATCGTTTTGGCGAGATACATGCAAGTCCTGACCGATGATTTTATCAAGGAGTTTCCGCATAGGATTATTAATATCCATCATTCCTTCCTGCCGGCTTTCATCGGTCCTAAACCCTATCATCATGCCCATAAACGAGGCGTTAAAATGATTGGTGCCACTACCCACTACGTAAACGCGGATTTGGATGCCGGGCCCATTATCGCGCAAGACGTAATGCACGTATCCCACCGTGATAGCGTTAAAGAAATGATGAGGAAGGGCAGGGATATCGAAAAACTCGTTCTATCGGAAGGGATACGTTTGCATCTCCAACACAAAATCCTGGTCCATAACAACAAGACCGTCGTCTTCGACTAATCCTCATTGTTCGGTCTTCCCATTGTGTGGTCTTTCGATCGTACAAAAACAAACAAAACGGTATTAACCATCCCAACCGTGCGGTCTTTCGACCGCATGACAAACAAAGAATGAAACACTCATTATTCACACTCTTCCTCATCCTTGGGATAACCTATCTCCAAGCCCAAGATAAATTCACCATCTCCGGATACATCGAGGATGCGGACTCCGGTGAAAAGTTAATCGAGGCAAATGTATTCGATGATGTTTCCGTTTCCGGGACGGTTTCGAATCTGTACGGTTTTTACAGTATTACCCTTCCCGCCGATACGGTAAAATTATCTTTTTCATACATCGGTTACGCTACCCAAAGCTTTGAATTGTATTTGGATAAGGACATCAGCCTTAACATTAAACTTTCAGGGGAGAACGCCTTGGAGGAAATCGTGGTAACGGCGGATAATACCGAGCGCATAGAGGAACAAACCCAAATGAGTAGGGTAGAAGTCCCTATTGCCCAAATAAAAAAAATACCACCACTCCTAGGAGAAGTGGACGTAATGAAAGCCATGCAATTGTTACCCGGTGTGCAATCGGGTGGGGAAGGGACAAGTGGTTTGTATGTCCGTGGCGGAAGCCCCGACCAAACTTTGATTTTATTGGATGGTGTTCCCGTTTATAACGTGAATCACCTCTTTGGTTTCTTTTCCGTTTTTAATGCGGATGCGATTAATACCGTTACTCTTACAAAAGGTGGTTTTCCGGCCAGATACGGTGGCCGTTTATCCTCGGTTCTTGATATCTCAATGAAGGAAGGGAACAATGAGGAGTTTCATGGAGAAGGTTCTATCGGTATAATCGCTAGTAAATTGACCTTACAAGGCCCCATCGTAAAGGGTAAAACCTCATTCCTTATTTCAGGGAGAAGGACATATGCCGATTTGATTGCCAGACCATTTATAAAACGGAATAATGACGGTGAAGTAGGCGGATATTATTTCTATGATATCAACGGAAAAATCAACCATAAATTCAATGATAAACACCGTTTATACCTGAGTACGTATACCGGAAAAGACGATTTTTATTTACGATATACCGATGGTGATTACAAGGAGAATAACGGTTTCGATTGGGGGAACATTACTTCTGCTTTGCGCTGGAATTATATGATTTCCAATAAGCTTTTCGCCAATACCACCCTGACTTATTCCAGATACCGTTTTGATTTAGGGATAGAGACGGAGGATGTTTACGAAGGAGAAGTGGAAAAGT
>JAHDDF010000014.1:0-4070 GCA_020629475.1 Saprospiraceae bacterium | reverse complement strand
GGAAAAATTGATTTTGATTTTCTTCCCAATCCCAATCATTTTATCCGTTTCGGTGCCAATGCGGTGCATCATACTTTTAGCCCCGGTGCCTTGAATTACAAGGAGGATTTCGGGGAGGATTTTAATATCGATACCATCCTGGGTTCCTCGGATACCAAGGCTTGGGAATATTTTATTTACGCGGAGGATGATTGGAAAATCAGCCCTGATTTTAGTGCCAATGTAGGTTTCCACCTATCCGCTTTTTCGGTGAACGGTAAAACCTACTTTTCCCCGCAAGCCCGTTTAGGTATGCGTTATCTGCTACCCAAGGATTTTGCCCTAAAGGCATCCTATTCCATGATGACGCAATACATCCATTTATTAACCAATGAAGGCGTTGGTCTACCCACAGATTTATGGGTGCCGAGTACGGAACGGATAAGACCCCAGACCTCCATGCAATGGGCGCTGGGTCTTGCCAAAACCTTCGGGACGGAATATGAAGTCAGTGTAGAAGGGTATTACAAGAAAATGGATAACCTCTTATCCTATAAGGAAGGTGCTTCTTTCCTTAATTTTGAAGACTGGCAAGAAAAGGTGGAACAAGGAAAAGGGGATAGTTACGGCGTGGAATTTTTCGTACAGAAAAAGCAAGGAAATACGACGGGTTGGATAGGATATACTTTAGCTTGGAATAATCGGCAATTCGAAAATATAAACAGTGGAGAGGAATATCCTTTCCGTTATGATAGACGACACGATTTAAGCGTTGTGGTGAGTCATCAAATTAATAAGAAAATTTCCGTTTCCGGTTCTTGGATTTTTGGTTCGGGAAATGCCATTACCTTAAATGAATTCAGGTATATTTCATACAACCCGAATTCCAATAATCCTACCATCAATGAATCCATTGAAATAGAGGTGCCCGGTTCCAAGAATAATTACCGGATGAATAATTATCACCGCCTTGACTTCGGTGTTGATTTTACGAAGAAAAAGAAACGATACCAAAGGACTTTCTCCCTAGGGGCTTACAACGTGTATTCCAGGAAGAATCCCTTCTATATTTATTTTAATAATTCCGAGAATAGATTTAAGCAAGTTAGCTTATTCCCGGTAATTCCTTACTTCAATTATAGCTTCAAATTCTAGGATATGAGAAAGTGGTTCTTTATTGCGATAAGTAGTATCCTATTGTACTCCTGTGAAACGGTGGTTCCCATCGATATTCCGGAACATACACCTAGGTTGGTATTGTATTCTTATATCGAAAAAGATTATGATTATTCCTTTGCTGCCTTGACGGATAGCAGAGGATTGTTGGATGTTTCGGATCCGAATTATATTGATGATGCAGAGGTAAATATTTATAGAAACGGAAATTTACTTACGGCTTTAAATCAAGATGTATTCGGGAATAATCCGGAAGGAAATTACAGTGAATATACGGAATGGCAAGGTACACAGGTAGGGGATGAATTTGAAATACGTGCTTCGTATCCGGGCTATGATGATGTATCCGCTACCCAAAAATTATTACCCGAAGTAAATATTTTATCCGTCCGTGAAACAGGGGTTTCCACCATTGGCGAATTTGATGAGGAACTCACTGAATTTGAAATTGAAATTAATGACTTGCCCAATGAAACCAATTATTATGCCTTGGACGCGGTAATTTATTATTCCACCGCAAATGAAACGGATAGGGTAGAAATAGAATCACTTAATCCGGCGATAACCAGAGGTTTAAGAAGGGAAGTCGTTTTTTCTGACGAAGCACTCTCCTTGGATAACAATAAAATAAAAGTAGGTTTAGAAATATTTGGTTTAGACTTGGAAAACGATCCGGTATTAGAATTAATATTTCGCTTAAAACACATTTCCGAGGATCGTTACTTATACGGAAAATCCTACCGGAATTATCGTGAAGCGGAAGACAATCCCTTCGCTGAACCGGTTACGGTTCATTCTAATATTGAGAACGGATTTGGCATCTTTTCCCTGGAATCCAAAACGGAGTTTGTTTATTAATGACGAATTACGAATTACGAATGGGGAATGGCGAATGACAGATGACAAATGACAGATGACAAGTTTGTGGAATTTTTGGTTTTTTGCGTCTTATATGTATAAAATCAAAAAACACTTCCCAATGAAAGAGAACTTAATCCTTGAAAAGAGCTATGCATTTGCTGTCCGAGTAGTTAGACTTTATCAATATTTATCAAGAGAACAAAAGGAGTTTGTTTTATCTAAACAAGTTTTGCGATCAGGAACTTCTATTGGCGCAAATTTAGAAGAAGCGGACGGTGCAATTAGCAAGAAAGAATTCTTTCACAAAGTTACTATTGCCTTTAAAGAAGCTAAGGAAACTCGGTATTGGCTGCGATTGTTGAGAGAAACGGATTACCTTCCGGATAAATTATATAATTCATTGTTCAATGATATTATCGAGATTATTCGAATTTTAGGAAGAACCCAAAAAACAATGAGAGAAAAGTACAATCTTTAACTGTCATCTGTCATCTGTCATCTGTCATCTGTCATCTGTCATCTGTCATCTGTCATTCGTCATTCCACGCGTCCTCGCGCGCGGCTAATCCACGGTTCCCAAACATTAAACATACGCATGGTAAATTCAAGTTTATTTTTATCAAAGATGGCTTGAATTTCTTCCCGGGATTGACGTTGTAACGGATATTTATTTTCATCCAAATTGGCGAAGCCTAAAGTTAATACGGCAACGATAGCGGAGTTTCGTTTTAATGATTTTAAATCCACTTTATCAAAGGTATCCGAGCTGGCGTGATAATTTATGCCGTAAGAAGCCGAAAGGTGATTTCCGACGAGATTCGGGACGCCCTCTAACATAAAATCAAAATTATCCGTACCGACGATAGGGACGTTTAAATGCGTAAAATCCCCGAGCCCTTCAACGGGTTGTAATACCTCCTCTAAAATGGGAATTAATTCCTCCCTTCCGTTGGTAAAGAAACCGGATAAAGCACCGGAACCGATATCAATGGAAAGCGCCATGATGTGTTTGTCCAATTTGTCCCCTTGTTCCTTATTATACGCCCAAGAACCGAAGTAACCCTGTTCCTCGCCGTTCCAAAGCGCGAAGCGGATGGTACGTTTGGGTTTTATGCCTAGCTTTTTCATTTGTCGGGCAATGTCAATCATCATGGCTACATTACAGCCGTTATCGTTAGCGCCCGTTCCCATTGCCCAAGAATCTAAGTGCGCGCCGATAATAACTACCTCATCCGGTTTTTCGCTTCCTTTTATTTCCGCGATTACATTTTCACTTTTAAAGGAATCACCCGTTTTTGCGGAGATGCTTATTTCAATATCAAGCGGTTTCCCTTCCCTGATGGTGCGTAGGCAACGCTTGGCATCCTCCCGCACCATTACAAATTGGGGCATGGTATTATCCGTGGCTTTATGCGTAATGAAACGATACAATAAACCCCTAGGGCGGGACGCCATAAAAACGATGCCTCTGGCGCCGTATTTCTCCGCCGCCATTTCCGCTTTGGTTGCCGCTTCGTATTCCGCGAAAAGCCCGGGAATATCCAAGCACAAATCCATTTCTACAAGAAGGAAATTATCTTTTACGCTTGCGCCTAATTTCTTTACTTCTTCCTCCGTTCCCGTTCCTGCATCCACAAGTTTTGCCTTGTAGTTTCCGGGAGGTGTTTGGTATTTCGCTACGATGGAAGGAACAAATTCCGCTGCGCCACTTACTTTAGCTTTGGTAGATTCAGGTAACCAAAGTACCGGCATTTCAAAAGCTTGTTTCCTTACCTTGACCTTCGCCTCCTTGAATTTTCGACAACCCCATTCCACGGATTTTTCATTGGCTTCGGAACCGGTTACCCGTCCTCCGATTTCATCACACAACTCTTGCAAATCCTCCTCGATGGGTGTTTCGCCTAGCATGGCGGCCATGAGGCGTTCGGTATCGTTTTGGGCAATGGAACTAAGTATAAAAAAGCTAAACAGTATGGAAGTGAATATTCTCATTTTCAGTTTGATTTTTAAATTACGCTATTAAAAAATCCGTACCAACATCGCAATACCGAACC
>JAHDDF010000373.1 GCA_020629475.1 Saprospiraceae bacterium | reverse complement strand
AAACCTAGGAGGTCTAGGAAGGAATAAAACTACCGCCCCTTCGCTAATGAAAGCCCCAAGCGAATAATATGGTACTCCAAGTCCCCTTCGAATTTTTCAAAAATCATCTTGGGCGTCACCTTGTTATCGGCATTGTACTCTAATGCGATCTTCTCCAAATCAAAATCCGATACGTATTGCTTGATATCCACGTCTTCCCCTTTCTCGAAAAGATAAGCCAGGTGGGAGTAAACCGTGGTGGGATGTATGCCTCTATTCATGGCGATATCCTCGGGTGACAGTCCCTTTTGATACATTTGGTAGGTAATGAGGTAAGTGGAACCTTTAACCCTTCTGCCCTCGGTACTTTTCTCGACCACGTATTCTTGGATCGCCTTCAAGAAAGGCCTACCGAAATCTTGTAGTTTCTTATTACCGACTCCCGAAATTTGAAGGAATTCATCCGCCGTGGAAGGGCGTTCAGCCGCCATTTCCTCCAAGGAGGCATCCGTGAAAACCACGTAGGGCGGGATGCCCTTTTTCTTGGCAAGAACACGCCTGAGTTCCCTGAGTTTTTCGAACAATTCATCCCGTAAACGTTCACGTACGGGCTTAGGACGAGGAACATCCGATTGCCGTTGTTTCCGGCGTTCCATCACGGATGTCATCCGTACCAATTCCACCTTTCTTCCCTTGAACAAGACTTCCTCCGAGGCATCGGTCAATTGAAGGACGTTCTTTTTATCATAGGCGATTTCCAACAAGCCCAGGTTCAGCATCTGTTGGATAAATTGCTGCCAATCCCCGGCGGAATATTCCGCACCGGCGCCATAGGTTTTGATGGTGTGGTAATTATTGTCCATCACTTCCCGCCGTTTGGAACCGCGTAGGATATCAATCAATAAATTGACACCCACTCTCATCCTTGTCCGATACACTGCGGAAAGCGCTTTCTGCGCCACTACCGTCCCGTCGAAATGCTGCGGCGGATTTTTGCAGATATCACAATTGCCGCAATTCCCGTCCGTGTTTTCAGAGAAGTAATTCAAGAGGATTTGCCTTCTGCAAATCAAGGACTCGGCGTATTGCTGCATCCGCTCCAACTTGGAAAGCTGTACGTTCTCGTTATTCGAACCATTTTCCGAAAGGATATTCCGCATCGTCATCACGTCCGCATAGGAGTAGAACAAAAGCGTATCCGCCTTGGTCCCGTCCCTTCCCGCACGACCGATTTCCTGATAATATCCTTCAATATTCTTGGGCAAATTATAATGAATTACCCACCTCACGTTCGATTTATCAATCCCCATCCCGAAGGCGATGGTCGCGCAGATTACGGGGACATTATCATTGATAAAATCCTCCTGCACGGCAGCTCTTTGGGAAGAAGGTAAGCCCGCGTGGTAATACGCCGCCTTGATGCCGTTGTGGTTCAATTTCGCCGCTACGCTTTCCGTGGATTTACGGCTCAAGCAATAAACGATTCCCGATTGCCCCTTCCGGTTTTTAACGAAATCAACGATTTGCTCTAAGCGCTTTCTACCCGGACGAACCTCCAAGCTCAAATTAGGGCGGTCAAAAGAGGAAATATATTTTTCCGGTTTTACCAATCCCAATTGCGTTTCGATATCCTTACGTGTCAGCCGATCCGCCGTTGCCGTTAAGGCGATAACGGGTGTTCTCGGGAATTGCTTTTTCAGGAATTGCAATTGTGTGTACTCCGGACGGAAATCGTGTCCCCACTCCGAAATACAATGTGCCTCATCCACCGCTATCAGGTTCAAGTCAATGGCACCCATTAGCGCGTTAAAATCCCTAGAAACCGCCTTTTCCGGGGAAACGTACAGCAAGTCGATTTTACCGCGCACCAAGTCATTCTCCAAGGCACGCTGGTCAATCGCCGCAACGGTACTATTGATATAAGCCGCCCTTACACCATTGGACTTCAAGCCCTCTACCTGATCCTTCATCAAGGCAATCAAGGGGGAAATGACCACGCAAGTCCCTTTCATGGTAATGGCGGGGATTTGGTAGCAAACGGATTTTCCGCCGCCCGTAGGCATAAGGACTATCACATCCTTTCCCGCCAAGACGGAACTGATAATTTCCTCCTGTCCCGGACGGAAGGAATCATAACCGAAATATTCTTTTAATGCTTTTTTCGCGGTGGGTATGTCCATGTTTGCAAAGGTAGTTTTGGGGCTTGAATTACAAAAGTATAGTAAGCAATAAGATTATATCAAGTAAAAATTGAATTTTTTTGCGTAAAAAATTATTTTTTGTCCTTCTTTCGTTGATATAGATGAATTTTTGGGAAAATGTGAGTGGTTTTCGGAATCTTTTTACCTCAATACTGCAAGAGTGTTTTTGTACCATCTTTCCTATCTAAACTAGGAAAAGTGGTGAAAAACGAATGACCCGACCTTTGACGGGTTTAGTGGAGAAAGCATCAAAATCCGTTAAAGGAAGAAATACTGTTCGAGGCGGTAAATAACTATGCACGGAAAACAGTGAGGAAGATTTAACCTGAAAAATAGATAAGCACCGAGTTTTATTTATTCCTAGGATTTTGGTGGTTTCGGAGCGTGAAGAAGCCGTCACTCCCGATATTTATCGGGATGATTTTTGCTTCTTTGGATCTAGCCAAAGAAGAGAGGAAACACATGCGAGTCCCTACGAGTATTTTTCAATGTTAGAAGTATTCCCATGAACACATCTGATTTCCCAAAAAACACCAACCCCTCAAAACCAAAGAAAAACACCGTATTTTCAAAACCATTTCCAAAACAAACCATTAAGGGCATATGAAAACAAAATCCATGATGTTACTTCCACTATTCTTTGTCCTTCTCTTTGCCTGCGCCGATGAACCCATCGTAGACAACAGCCAAGAAGAAAATACCGAAACCCAAAACGATCCCCTCAACTGCGATGCCACCAAACGCCCCATCGTAATGGTACACGGCGCCCTAGCATCCGGGGATACCTACGAACTACAATTCCAACGCTTCGAATCCAATGGTTACTGCCCCGAGCATTTGTTCGTGTTGGATTGGAATACCCTCAATTTCGGAGGGGATGCTACCGGCGAATTAGATGCCTTGATAGATCAGGTCATCGCCCAAACCGGATTCGATAAAGTGGACTTAGCCGGGCACTCCGCTGGAAGCAGCACCTCATACTCCTACCTCAGCGATCCCGCTCGTGCCGCCAAGGTGGCGCATTACATTCACCTCGCCGGAAATCCCCAAGCGGGACCCGCCGGTCCCGATGGAGAAGTGCCCACCATGAATGTTTGGTCCGAGGATGATTTAATCGTAACAGGCGGCGAAATCCCGGGCGCGGAAAACGTATTCCAAACCGGGAAAGACCACTACGAGGTAGCCACCTCAAAAGCCACCTTCTTGGAAATGTATGAGTTTTTCAATGATGAAGCCCCGGAGTGGGAGGACATCATCGGTGAAGCCACCGTGAATATATCAGGTAGGGTAGTGACCTTCGGGGAGAATACGCCCATGGCTGCCGCTACGGTAAATATTTACCAAGTGGATTCCTTGACCGGTAACCGTATCAATGCCACACCTGATTTTACCCTTACCAGTGATGATAACGGTAGATACGGTCCCGTAAATTTACCCTCTTGCGTTACCTATGAATTCGAAGTCAATACCGGACAAGCCGGAGATCGTACCGTTCATTATTACAGGGAAGGATTCCTTCGTTCCGACCAATTGGTTTACCTTCGGACCATTCCTACAAGCGGTATTGGCGGCATATTATTAGGCGGTTTACCCCAAGACGATGACCAAACCGTTTTGGCGTTTTATTCGGGGAGCCGCGCTGTAATTAACGGAAGGGACGAACTCACCGTCGCCGGCTCCGAACTCGCTACGCCTGAATTTACGGCGCCTATTAATTCCACCATCGCCATGTTCTACTATGACGGCAATAACAACCAAACCACCGACCTCACCGGCATCGGCGGAAGTTGGGCATTGGTACCTACTTTCCTAGCGGCGGTAGATATGTACCATCCCACGGAACCCGCCGGTAGTATTGAGTTGGAATTAAACGGAAAGAAATTGGTGGTTCCTAATTTAAAATCCGGCACGGACGGGGTGATTGTGGCGGTGTTTAATTGATGGGATGGTTTCACTTTCGATCATCGT
>JAHDDF010000372.1 GCA_020629475.1 Saprospiraceae bacterium | reverse complement strand
CTTGACGAAAAGGTACGCACCAAGATTCTCCGTTGGAGAACGGAAAACCCTTGGCGTTGGAGGGTGTACGGCTTAGGGCTGACCGGTAAAACCCAAGGGCTCGTATTCAATAGGGTCTATAAAACCTCCTCCTTCCCTGAGGAAGCCAAGAAGGTCGCGTACGGGCTGGACTTCGGTTATTCCAATGATCCCACCGCACTCGTTAAGTTGGGTGTTTTCCAAGGTGACCTATACGGGGAGGAACTCATCTACGAGAAAGGGTTAACCAATCCCATGCTCGCGGACAGGTTCAAGTTGCTCGGGATAAGGGGAACCGCCGAAATCTTCGCGGACTCTGCGGATCCTAAATCCATCAAGGAGTTGAGGAATTTGGGATTCAACGTCAAGAAAGCGGTCAAGGGAGCCGACTCCGTCAAGTTCGGTATCAATACCCTCCAAAACTATAACCTGTTCTACACCGCCAACTCCCCCAATTGGGAGGAGGAGGCATTCAACTACAAATGGAAGAAGGTGGGCAACAAATTCACCAACGTACCCATTGACGATTACAACCATTGTTGGGATGCCGCCAGGTACTACGCCGTCATGAAATTGACCCGCAGGGCTTCCGGACGCACGGAATCCGCCGTAATCGGCTAAATTGAACAGGCTTTGAACAGCGGTTTTTATTTCTTTATAAGTTTCTGATTTTAAATTGATTACACCCGAAATTAAACACCTCCCTAAAAACTTTTTTTTGCTGTTTTTCCGCCTATTATTTGAATAGTCTTAGGGGTGCCCATAATTTCCGGAAAAAAGAGGCTGTATGACAGTATTGGAAAAATGGAACTCCTTGGAAACCAAGATCAAGGACGAGGGTTTCAAAAGGATTATTAGTGGTTTAGTGGCTGACCACGAGAAGTTTCTCTCTAAGAAGAAAACGGGGGTCAGGACGTTCCAAGGTATTATCTGGGCGCTAAAGGACGTGTACCCGGAAGAGATTGAGACCATCACCTCACTTCTCACCCAAAAAACGGAGAAAAAGCAAATCAAGACCCCGATGAAGGCGGTCAACGTCTCCCCGAAAACGGAACCGCAAAAAGAAGGAGGCTGCACCGATTGCGATAAGCAAGAGGAAACGGCTCCCAAGCTCACCGATGCCAAGTCCGATGAAGACGTAAAAACCTACTTCGGTGGGGACATCGAAAAACTTAGAAACTACGCGAAAAGCCAAGGGATTAAAATCTCGGGCGTACGAAGCGCCGACGGTTTCGCCAAAAAGATCTTCGAATGGTTGTCAGGGGACACGGAGTAGAAATATCGATTCCGCATTCCTTGGGCGCCATCCCCATCTCCGAGTATTTCGAGTTCAAGGCGGCGAGGATAAAATTCCTCTCCCAACCGGATATGGATGATACGGAGCTAGCGGCGGCGATGTTGGAGGTTCTTCCCGTACTCGTGGAAGGACCACTCGAGCGCTTACCCTTGTTTTCCAATCGAAAGGAGTTCGGTATCGATTACGAGGATTTATGCTTGTACGACCTGTACTTCCACCTTACTGACATTATCGACAATTACAAGCCCACTCCCGTAGGGACACGATACGCGGTGGACTGGTACGACGAGAAGGGAAAATCCTGTTCCTATTACCTGGAACCCGATGAAGCCAAACGCATGCAAATTGGAAAGGGGTATTCCGCGGGCGAGGTCATCGAACTCAACGAGTACCGCCGCAAGCTCCTCCCCATGGAGGAAAAGGACGGGACGGGTAAATACGAGCTCACCCTCGCTTGCAGACAGCTCGCGATTCTCCTCAGGAAGGAGGGTGAGGTGTTCCCGTGGTCCAGGACGAAACGGAAGGAACTCGTCGAGGGAAGAACTACCGTTTTCCAAGACTTCCCCGCTAGCGCCTACAAGGACGTCGCTTTTTTTTTGACCGCTATGACGGGAATATCCGTAAAAGAAAAGCTTTTAAGCCCTTCTTCGACCCGGATAAAAAATCCCTTTACGGGGACACCAATCAACGTAAAGCGCAACTCGAGGCTAGGGAGAGAGCTGAACGTGAAGGAAGGAAGCTTTGGAACCAAGTAGGCTGGCACTCCCACCTACAGGTCGCCATCGAAAAAGGATGGTTCGGCAGAACGGTAAGGGAGGTTTGGGAGGACACGGATTACGAGGACTTAGTTGAAAGATTGACGGTTCATTATTGCATGACATGAAGTGGAGATTCAGTAAGGAGGATATCAAGAACATCTTTCGGGAAATCGTGGAGAATTACCCGATGGACGGCTGTATGGGCATTAATGGGTTTACTACCGTCCATGACTCCTCCGTTTTCCACAACACGACCAATTCAGGAAAAATCCATAACGATTACCTCGAGGGAAATTTCTGGTCAAGGGATTGGGTCGCAAGCGGCGCGGATCCTGACAAGCTTTGCTTGGAGTACCCCGCTCTCGGGTTCGAATGCATCGAAGGGAGGTACGATAGGAAGTGTAAAAAGGCTTGCGCCAAAATCGGGATTATCCTGGTGGGTAAGTACGACTGCAAAGACTGCTGCAAAGGCTGCGACCGAACCAAGGATAAAGTCCACTCGGACGTGTTTGAAATGCTTGTGGACGTCTGGCAGGAGTTCCTCTCCTACGGCATTTATAAAACGGATGACGGGTTTATATGGGCAACTCCCGGAATGGGGGTCGGGACGCACCCGAACCCTAAAATGGAGAACCTTGTCAAGGACAGCGATTCCGTAACCATCACCGAAAGGATTATGCCCGGACAAAACCAAGTGGCGTTCTCCCTCTCCTTCGAGATATGCGGCTGCTACGAGAAAAGAAAGGGGTTCGACTACACGGAAAGGAATTACAAAACCAAAGGAGTAACGAAGTGTGCGAGCTGTTGAGTTTTTGGAAAAGAATATGGACCGTGCCCTTATTCTTCTCATTGAAAAAGGTAAGCAAGAGCTAAGGGCACAGGGTCACCGCTCCTCCGGGGAATTGGAACGCTCCTTTGCCCGTGAGGTAGAGGTAAAATTGACCGGTGAAGCCGTCGGCGGCATATACGCCAAGGAATACGCCATTTACTTGGATAAAGGGGTCAAGGCGGCAAGGGTTCGATATAACCCGAAGGTCTTACTCCCTTGGATTGACAGGATAAAACCCGGACTGACCTTGAAGGAGAAGGAATCCTTTGCATGGGCTATCCGGAAGAAGCACGATAAGGAAGGCATCCCTACGAAGGGAAGCTTCGCATACTCCAATAACGGGAGGAGGAAATCGTGGATAGAATACGGATACGATAACAATCTGGAAGAGTTCGATACCATTTTGGACTTGGCGGGCTTCTTCCAATTATTAGTGGATGAAACTTTAACCGAGGTACTTGGAGGGTAGGAAAATATACGAGATTAGGATTGACGGGGTTCCCGTTTCCATTAAGAACTTGAACGACTTAAACCAAGCGTTCGAGAAGGTCAATACTTTGACCAAGAACAGCACCTTCGGAACAGACGAATTTAGAAAACTCAATAAAGTTTTCGGCGAACTCAAGGGCATCCAGAAAGAAGTTACGGCTAACGCCCGTACCCAGACCAAGGAGTTTCAAGCCGCGGCCGGCTCCGCTGAAGGATTAAGGGCGGAGGCGAAGCGCCTGCAACAACAGATGTCCCAATTCGACCCCAAATCCGAGCAGTTTAAAAAGCTGGATAACGAGCTCGCGGCGGTTAGGCTTTCACAAAAACGATTAAGGGATGAGAATCGGAAGTTACAGAAGGAGCTCGAGCTCGACGGTGTTGCCGCAGACAGCATCCGGGGACTCGAACTCAGGTACGCCAAGGCACGGGCGGAGGTAAAGCTATTCTCCAAGGAACAAATCGAATCCGGGAGAAAAATAGAGAAGTCCCTGGACGACCAAGCCGACGCCTTCGACAAACTCGACAAGGAAGCCCAAGAAGCCGTTATCGCCTTCAGGAAGTTCAGGAAAGCCGCTGACATCAAGTCCGAGCTCAACGAACTCAACAAGGAGCTCAATGACGGTAGGACGAACGTAGGGCTTTACGAGCAAGCGCTCGAGAGTTTCTTCGGGAGTGCCCAAGGATTCGGGGGAGGTATCTTCGATGGCTTATTGGAGGGACTCCAAGGCGGTCAGGGAGGCGGTGATTTACTTAACTCCCTTCT
>JAHDDF010000371.1 GCA_020629475.1 Saprospiraceae bacterium | reverse complement strand
ATTTATATCGATAATATTCAACTTACCAATACCTGTGCGCAGGATGCTCCCGTAGCTGATTTCTCCGTGAATAGTACAAGCATTTGCGCACCGGGAACCGTGAACTTTACGGATTTAAGTTCCAACTCCCCTTCTGCTTGGGATTGGCAAATTACCGGCCCTGAGTCCTTGAGTTCCTCGGCGCAAAATCCGAGTTTCACTTTGAATACACCGGGAACCTATAATGTTTCCCTTACGGTAACCAACGCCGGCGGGACGGATACGGAAACAAAGAACGGTTACATTACGGTTAACGCCCAACCCGTGGCAGGATTTACGTCCACCTCAAATATGGGTACGGTATCCTTTACCAATACTTCCTCCGATGCTACTTCCTATAGCTGGAACTTCGGTGACGGATCCTCATCTTCCATGATGAATCCTAGTCATACTTACAATGCTTCAGGAACTTACACGGTAACATTGACCGCTACCAATTCTTGTGGTTCGGACACCTATACTTTCAACGTGAATATCTCCTTGGGCTCAGCACCTGCGGCAGCGTTTACGGCTAACCAAACATTGGGATGCGCTCCTATGGCGGTAGCCTTTATCGACCAATCCACCAACAGCCCGACTTCTTGGAACTGGCAAATTACCGGTGCTGATAATTTCAGCTCAAGCATGCAAAACCCGAGCTTTACCTTCTCCAATCCGGGTACTTACAATGTCCAACTAACCGTAACGAATGCTTCCGGCTCCAACTCCGTAACGCAGAATTCCTATATCACGGTGAATGATGTTCCCAATGCAGGATTCTCCTTTACCGAGAACGATGGCACCGTCAACTTCACGAATAACTCTACCGACGCTACTTCCTACACTTGGAATTTCGGTGACGGAACAAGTGATAACTCCACGAATCCTACCCATACCTATAATGCGTCCGGTACTTACACCGTAACGTTGACCGCTACCAACGTTTGTGGCTCTACCACTTCCACTCAATCCGTTACGATTGATTTGGGCATGGTCCCGACTGCCGCATTTACGGCAACGGCAACGGAAGGATGTACACCGTTTACGGTTTCCTTCCAGGATCAATCCGCCGGTGCCCCAACGGACTGGGATTGGACTTTCAGCGGACCGGATAACATTACATCCAACATGCAAAACCCAAGTGTAACCTTCTCCGTTCCGGGTGTGTACAACGTGGTTTTGGTTGCGAGTAATGATCTAGGAAGCAATACCGTCGTAGAAAATAATTATATCACGGTGGGTGATGTACCCAATGCGGGATTTGTTTCTTCGGCTAATGGCTTGAACGCTTCCTTTACCAATACCTCCGTTGATGGCGATTCCTATGCTTGGGACTTCGGTGATGGTTCGAGTTCCTCTACGCTTGAAGAACCTTCCCACATCTATTCCGAGCCGGGTACTTATACCGTTACGCTTGTTGTAACCAACGGCTGTGGTTCCGATACTTACACTCTTGAGGTAACCGTAAATTTCCCGGTTTCCAATGATGAGCTTTCCTTCCTTTCCAATTGGGACGTATTCCCTAACCCAAATAAGGGACAATTTACGGTTCAAGTTGAAGGCGGAAACGGTGAAGAACTTCAGTTGCAAGTCATCGACCTTCTTGGAAGGGTTTTGGTGCAGGAGCAGGTCATCGCCAATGGCGGTAATCTTAGCATTCCGGTGAACGCTTCCTCTTTTGCTGCCGGAACTTACTTCGTAAGATTGGGCAATGAGGACGGACAAGATTTCAGGAAGATTCTGATTCAGAGATAAGGAATTCTTGAACAACTTCATTGAAAAAGTGCTTCCCGTTTGCGGGAAGCACTTTTTCTTTTCCCGGCAATCCCTACATTCGTACAGTGAAGAAAATTCTTATCATACAAACCGCCTTCATTGGTGATGTCATCCTTGCTACGCCTCTAATTGAGGCGGCAAAGGAACGGTTTCCGAATGGTGAGATACACTTTCTTCTCCGAAAAGGAAACGAAGGCTTGTTCCAAGGACACCCCAAAATAGACAGGCTTTGGATTTGGGATAAAAAAGAGAATAAGTATAAGAACCTTTTTAGCTTATTAAAGAAGATTAGAGAAGAGGAATTCGACGAAGTGATTACCTGCCAGAGATATGCTTCTTCCGGTTTTTTAACCGCTTTTTCCAAGGCAAAACACAAGGCAGGATTCAAGCAAAACCCGTTTTCGATTTTTTTTGACCACAAGGTTCTTCATGAAAAATACTCCAAGCACGAGGTGTATAGGAACCTAGAACTTTTTAGGTACGAGACCCTGAAAAAGCCAAAATTATATCCACCAAAAATCGAAAATTTACCGGAAGAAAAATACGTATGTATGGCACCGGCGAGTGTTTGGTTTACCAAGCAGCTTCCAAAGGGAAAATGGGTGGAATTATGTAATAAAATGAATCCGGAAATAAGCATTATTCTCCTAGGGGGACCTAGTGACAAAGCTTTGTGCGATGAAATCCAATCCCAATCCAAGCACCCAAAGATTATCAATAAAGCCGGCGAATTAAGCCTCTTGGAATCCGTGGGATGGATAAAGGATGCCACCATGAATTACGTGAATGATTCCGCGCCTTTACACATGGCTTCTTCCGTAAATGCCCCTTGTACGGCATTCTTTTGTAGTACCGGACCGGAGTTTGGGTTTTATCCCTTATCGGATGATTCCAAGGTTATTCAAGTAGAAAACTTGGACTGCAAGCCTTGTGGTTTAGTCGGTAAAAAAGCCTGCCCTAAAGGTCATTTCAAATGCGGGAAGGAGATTAAGATTTAATCTTCACCTTCTTGAAGTTTACGTCAAACGGCTTGACTTTTCCTTCCCTATCGGATTCCCCTTTGTAAAATAAATCAGCGGATGAAGCATCCGGTTTTACGTTTTCGAAAATCAAGGAGGAACGGATTTTTCCGCCGGGTTCAATTTCTACTTGAACATCATCGGAACCCCATTGTTTTTTGGAGCCGATGGAAGCGGATGATGGTCTGTAAATGAAACCATTATTATCCGTTAGCGCCATTTCATCTTTAAGGTAATTTACCTTTACCGGGTCCTTCTTTTTGGTATTGGAGATAAATACGCGAAGGGTAACTTCATCACCGTTAAGGACAACTTCCGTTAAATCAAATTTCAAATCCGCTTTACGCGATTTATCGGTTTGGAGAACGGGAATGGATGTTCCTGATAAAGAGATTGCCTCCTCCCCTTCAGGAGCAGAACCACCTCCGCAAGAGATTAAAAATAAGGAAGAAGAAAGGAGGAATGAAAGAAAGAGAATTCTATACGACATGATATTGCTTTGATTGCAATAAATATACATATAGAAAAGGGAACGGCTCAAATGAACCGCCCCTTTTCGTTGTCGAAAAACTACCGACTTTTGTTGCTCTTGGGTAATTGGGGGAAATCAAATAGTACCAAATCGAATGGGAATGGCGAATTTCATTTTTGCCGGCTTCCCCATTCTTCTTGGAGGTACTTCAAAAGGAGGAAGATCATTTATGAAATCAAAAATCTCCTGTTCAAAATAGCCACCCGCCGACTTCAGTATTTCCGGTTCAGAAATAGTACCGTCCTCATTTACCGTGAACCTTACTACCGCCATAAATTGGAAGCACACATCCCTTATCTCCTTAGGTATTTTTACACTTTTCGTAAATGATGTTATCCTATTTTTTAATGCCTCATCCGAGCATTCCTTTTTCTCCTTCCTCGTTTCCAATCCGGGACAATCAATGAACAAAGGCGGGACTACATCATAAAACTGCCTGCCGATGATTTCATCGTTTAATTTCAGGGAATCGGGTGTTTGGGAAAAGCATTGTCCCGACATAAATCCCAAGATTATTATCAAGAAAGCGTTCTTCATATCAATCCAATTTAATCCGAATAGGAAGTGTAAATTTTACTGACGCAGGTTTACCTAAAATGGTTCCCGCTCTCTCCCAACAAGGCATGGAATAAATCATGGTTTTTACTTGTTCATCTAAAGCATCACATGGCGTTTTTAGAATTTTTGGGTCAGAAGTGCTACCATCTTTTTCAACCGTAAATCGGACGACAATAACTCCATCTACCTGACGATTTCTTAAATTCCACAATCGGCTTTCACCTTGGACATAGTCTACTAAAGCCCTTTCTGTAAACCTCT
>JAHDDF010000370.1:2500-4169 GCA_020629475.1 Saprospiraceae bacterium | reverse complement strand
GTTTTCCTACACCTCCAAATCCATTTTATCCGTAACAACGAAATATCTAGGATCATCGACATGATGCTCTATATAATTTTCCCATTTTGGATTAGCGGTAACAAGAAGCTTCTTGCATTCGGGGCTAAGATGACTGATTTTTATTTCCTTGCCCGCGTCAAGGTATTTGTTGGCAATACCCCTCAAAGCTTCAATACCGGAGTGGTCACTCACTTTGGATTCGATGAAATCAATTTCGACTTTGTCGGGGTCGTTCTTGACATCAAATTTTGAATTGAAATTCTGGACGGAGCCAAAGAATAGAGGTCCCCAAATTTCGTACACCTTCGTCCCGTCTTCTTTTACGCGTTTACGGGCGCGGATCATCGTCGCGTTTTTCCACGCGAAAACCAAAGCGGACATGATTACACCCACGATTACGGCAATCGCTAGATCAGCGAAAACGGTGATCAAGGAAACGGAAATCAAAACGATGGCATCGGGTACCGGAATTTTGTTGAGGATACGGAAGCTACTCCAAGCAAAGGTTCCGATGACTACCATAAACATTACCCCGACCAAAGCCGCAATCGGAATTTGCTCGATCAGGAATGCGCCGAAAAGAATAAAACTCAATAGTGTCATTGCCGCCACGATGCCCGACAATCTTCCGCGTCCTCCGGATTCCACGTTAATCAAGGATTGCCCAATCATGGCACATCCACCCATTCCACCGAAAAAGCCGGATAGGATATTTCCCATTCCTTGAGCTACGCATTCCTTGTTACCGCTTCCCCTGGTGTCGGTAATCTCATCAATAAGGTTTAGGGTCATCAAGGATTCAATGAGTCCTACGGCAGCCAAAATGAAAGCGGTGGAGACGATAAGCCCCCAGTGAGGACCTATGGTTTGGGTCATCCCGAAAATCTGGCTTTGGAATGTAGGTAAGCCGCCATCCAATCCGGAACCGCCACCGTCTTTGATAAAGGAACCGATGGTGCTAACCTCCAATCCTAAACCCATTACGATTAGGGTAACTATCACGATGGCTACAAGGGCTGATGGAATCTTCTTGGTGAGTTTGGGGAGCAGGTACATGATTGCCATAGTAAGACCTACCAAACCAAGCATGATATATAATTCGCTACCCGATAGCCAAGTACTTACGCCATTGGAAGTTTCCTTGAACATGCCTAACTGAGATAGGAAAATAACGATTGCCAAACCGTTGACGAAACCCATCATTACAGGATGTGGTATCAACCGGACGAACTTCCCCAGTTTCATTATACCGGCGAATATTTGGATAACGCCCACAATCAAAAGGGTAATCAATAACCATTGTAAACCTAAGTTCGGAATGGCTTGGTCCAGGGCGGCACCTACCGCATTTCCTTCTTGAATCATATGGACCATTACTACCGCCATTGCACCGGTAGCACCTGAAATCATTCCCGGTCGACCTCCGAAAATCGAGGTAATGATTCCCATAATGAAGGCACCATATAATCCGACCAAAGGATCAAGACCCGCCACAAAAGCGAAGGCTACCGCTTCCGGAACAAGGGCTAGTGCCACCGTTAATCCCGAAAGAATATCGTTTTTCGGGTTTTCCGTAAGGTTCTTTAATAATGCCGACATAAGAGTGATTTCTTTTTGAAGGGCGCAAAGGTAGAATTATTCGGCACAA
>JAHDDF010000370.1:0-2400 GCA_020629475.1 Saprospiraceae bacterium | reverse complement strand
GAAAGGCTAATAAAATAAACCCCTTTTGGAAGGTCTTTTAAATCCATTTGAAGGATTTGCTGTTCAGGATTAACCCTTTGTGATTGAATGGATTCCCCTTGGATATTGGTCAAGGAAATTAACTGTTCTGAAGAGGAAGCGGGGATTTGTATTTGCAAATAACCCGTAGTAGGATTCGGTGCTACGGATAGTTCCCCTTTCCGTTCCTGGGTTAAAATTATTGTTTTACTGTAAGAATAAGCACCATCAAAATCCTGTTGGTACAAACGGTAGTAATTGGTATTAAAATAAGCCTCTTTGTCCGTAAAGGCGTAATATTTCGGTTCAGAAGAATTACCCGTACCAATTTCCGTATGGATGTTTTCCCAGTTTCTCCCGTCTTGGCTTCTCTGCAAAATGAACTTTTCATGATTGATTTCCGAAGCCGTTTCCCAAGTAAGGAGCGCTTGGTTTTCCCCAATCCATTTTCCTTGGAATGAAGTGAGTTCTACAGGAAGGTTAACGGGTATCGGACCATCATTCAAATTGGTAATATTGGTCACGTCAAAGAAAGCGAGGATGGCACTTTCATTGTTAGGAGCATTAGTTCCCCAAGAAGGGACGTTGCTTACCGGTATGGCGGCACCATCAGCTACACCTGCCGTTGCCTCATGTCTTCCCGCTACGATGATACCGTTTTGGACCTTCCACACCCCTTGGATTTCCGTGTTGTTTCCGCCGGAGCCGGTAGAAGTATCCCAATCGCCGGTAACCAAAGTACTGAATAAGGGAACACTCAAATCCGGGGAATACACCCTAGCAAATTGGTTCCACGAACCTGTTTCGCCATTTTCCGGTAATGGCATTTGTTGAAAGGCATTTGCCGTAGTTACGGTTCTTCTACCCAATCCTGTAATGATAAGACTCCCGTCCGCGCTTACGGAAATCCGGTTGCGGGATAGGCGAGTGGTATTCATATCCGGCCAACCCGCATTTGGGTTCGGCCAACCGCCTAGGTTGGGATCAGGGTGGGCGGTACCGTAATTATTGGAACCTTCAGGGAATTCCGCCACGTAGGTAGATCCAAGGAATGTCCCGTTTGATAATTGTAATTTCCCTGCCCAGGAGATATGGATATTCCCTGAATTTCCCGTAAAACGGTTTTGGAACCCACTTGCTGTTGCATCAGCGTTTACGGTATTCCCTTCCCAGAGATTTTCAACGTTGTTTCCGTGACAACGGGCATTTACTGCCAAAAAAGCATCATTTACGCCTTGTGAGTAATCAATGGCAAGGCCGTCCACGTATTGATCCGGTGAGGAATTCAAGGAAGTTCCGCCTGCATCTACCTCGTGGTATAGGCGGCTCCACCATAGTAAATCGCCTGCATCATCCATAGCAAGAACGGCAGGTTCAAAATCCGGGTTGCCGTCGGGCAAGACGGATTTGATATTCATGCCCAAGTAGAGGTTGTTGTTCCTTCTGTCAATGGCAATGGACGCCGGTCCATAGACCGGTGTGCCCCCGGTTCGGTAGCCCGTATAGCCCGGTCCTGTAGTTGGTCCCGTTCCCGGAACGCAAGGGGAATCGAAGAAGGCATCCAAGGGCCATTTCCCGGTTTTGGTACCGCCGTTTCCGTCGGGCGTAACCAGGTTATAGTCGGCTAAGGTATGGGAACGGAAGCTGCATCTTACTCCACGTTTGAATACCATCCCGCTATAATTCAGTGCTCCGATACCTCCGGCATATGAGGATGCCGTCCCCCTATGTTCACCGCCCGCGGTAATCCAATGCACCCGCCAATTCTCGACTACTTCCCGGTTCCCGGAAACATCCAAACGATACATGGCTGCCCAATCGTAACCGTGGGATTGACCGGTTATGTAACTGACCTTTCCGTCGGCGTCCACGTCCCAAGGATGATTCTCTTTCACGTATCCTTCCGCCCAAATCGGAAGGACGTAATCAACCGCCGTAGGAATCCCGTTTACGAAATTATCGTTCAGTTTAGCGATAAAATAACCACCGTCATTAGCGCGTGTATCCTCCGTGTCTCCTGAAATGAATAAATCCCCTGTTGTATATCCAGGGATATTCGTGGTTTTCATGAAACGGATATTTTCCGCCGCTCCTTGCGGAAGATGAATAACGTTAAGTATAGTTTGTAGATTAGGGGATAGGTGAAGTAACAAGCCATATACATTAGTGCCATTCCCGTTCAATACACCCGGAATGGCTATTTCTTGGGTATTAACTCCGGCCGGTAACCAAGATAAGTTTTCGGTGAAACCGGCTACCAAAAAAGTCCCGTCCGATAATTGTCTAACGTCCATGAAACCCTCCCTGCCGTTATCACCGGCGTAGGTGACCATGTCGTTTTGGGCTTGAAGAATGCTAAGGGAAAACATGGCAAGCAGTAGA
>JAHDDF010000369.1 GCA_020629475.1 Saprospiraceae bacterium | reverse complement strand
TTGAGATTTGCTACACCATTGATGGTTGGGACGCAACTGCCGTTGAGGATTGGTTGCATGGAATCCAAGTAGATATGCCTGCTACAGGGTTTGATTTATCAACCGTTTCTACCACGGTTGTTCCTCCCCAGGAGTACACTGAATTTTGGGCTAACTTGGTTGGAAACCCCAATGTTTTGGAGTTTGCGGGGTATAGTACCGGAACGTGGCTCTTAAGTGACCCCGATGGTTCAGGCGTAAATACACCTGACGTGAATTTCGGTTGGTATTTTGACGATTATGTGGACGCGACCTACAACAGTGGTGTTTCCCAAGGTTGGGCAACCTGCGGTGGTTGTACGTCCGGGACTTCCGTAACCGGAAGCGGTGCGGCGGCTGACGGCGATCCGTTCAATAATTTTGGTGTGCCGAATACGTATTTCGACCAAACCAATCTCGGAAAAGATCCCGCAGCTCCTACCTCTTGGACATTCTGCTTTTCCGTAGTAATGGACTGTGGCGGCGATTGTGCCGCAAATCCTCCGGGTGACGTTACCTTCTACGGTCAAGGAGACGGAACCACGGGTGGTTGGACTTCCAGTACTTGTACTGATCCGGGAACTACCATCAGCTTCGTATCCTTGTTGCCGGTAGAAATGACTTCCTTCAGCGGTTATGCCAAGGATGAGGTTAACCTATTGGAATGGGAAACCGCTACGGAAATCAACAATGATTATTTCATCGTTGAGCGTTCTTTGGACGGAGAGCGTTTTGTTTCCTTGGATTTGGTATACGGTGCGGGAACTACCGTAGAAAGGAATTTCTATTCTTTTATGGATGAAAACCCTGTACCCTTTGCTTATTATAGACTTAAGCAAGTGGATTTTGACGGCACCTTCGCGTATTCGGAAATTATTACCGTTAAGCGCGCGGGTGATAAGGAAATCGCAGTTTCCCCTAATCCTGTTAGAGGGGAACTAAACCTAGGATTAAATCTAACTCAGGCTTCGGACGTGAAAATCCGCATTACGGATGTTCTCGGCAGAACCTTCCACATGGAAGATCTAGGTATGGTGGATTCAGGTTTACTCTCCCATCATATCGATGCTTCCGGATTTGATTCCGGAATTCTTCTAGTGATAGTTGAAGCGGGCGGAGACGTGATTACCAAGAAGTTGGTTAAACAGTAGGCACGGAAACCTAAATTTCCGGAGGAGGGCGATTTGTTTCGCTCTCCTTTTTTGTTTTAGGATAATGGTATATATTTAGACAACTTTAGTTTTAATTAAAATATAATCATGAAAAACAAGATCCTACCTATGGTAGCGTACCTGCTATCCGTTATTTTCCTTTCTTCCCTTTCCGCGCAAAATATTAATGCTCCCCATGAGATAATTAAAATCATGGAAAAATCGGAGGTGACTTATTCCATCCATATGTTGGAGGAACCCATTCCGGCGCCTGACCATTCCTTGAATTTGAATCTCAATGAAAATTATGTCATTGAAGAGGAGGGAAACATCATCCTTAAACAGGTGGAACTTTCCCAAAAGGCAATTGCATGGAAAGAAAAGGCGGAAAAACATTACATGGCTAAGGAAGCTCCTGAGGCACGTTCCTTTTATAAAAAAATCCTGGATGCCCATCCGGAATATTCCAAGATGATGGTGTATATCGGTCAAACCCATGAGTTGGAAGGTCAATTCGGTAAGGCAAAGGAATGGTATGAAAAAGCATTGGATAGTAATCCTTTGGATTATATGGCGAATTGGTTCGTGTCCCGCTATTATATGGAGGAGGGTGATACGGAGAAGGGGTTACGATTTTTGCTTACCGCCCATGTTTTGAATAGGAATAGTCCGATGATAAAAGCGGAATTACAGTCCTTTTTATCAAGAAGTGGTTTTTCTTACGCTGATTGGGTCTTCAACCCACAAGTAAGGGTAGAATCAACCGGTGAAAATAAGGTTGATATTTACTTAGCTGAAAAATGGATGGGTTTCGCTTTTGCCCGTGCGTTATGGCAGTTTGAACCGGGTTATGCGGAATCCAAGGGCGGTAGCCCGGAAAACATATCCACCATAAGCGAGAAAGAGGCGATTTTAGGATATATTATATCCATCGCGGAGGATAAAAAGGCAATGGAGGAGCCCATGAATTCCACCCTTCTACAAACCATAGAAAATAAGGAACTTGATTTGTTCATCATCTATGAAATGATGCTACCTGAATATCCTTCTATTGCTTTTTTGCTTCCTGAGGAGGCCCGCGTAAAACTTGTAGATTATATCCTAAAATACAGGATTAATGAAACGGGGAACTCTTCCGGAAAGAAATCATCTTCCAAAAAGAAAAAGAAGAACAAAAAGAAGAAGAAATAATCTTCAGGGATGTTCTAAAATGAAGAATGACGAATGAAATCATTCTTCATTTTTAATTTTTCATTCCTTTACCTCACTTTCCTTCCTTTCCACTCATAAGAACCCACGAAGTTTGCCGCCATACCTATCACGAAAATATAAGCGGTGTGCATAAATTGGGCGGGGATGAAAATTTTCATTAAATCCTTTCTATTGAAATAAGAGGAAGTGATATTAAGGAAATAAAAGTCGGCTATTCCTTTAATTATAATAATACCAAGTGCCGTAATCCCGAAAATTAAAGGATTAAAAGGAAGAAAAATCAAACTCGTAAAAAAAGCGAAGCAGGTAAAAAATACCAGGGCATTTACGGCAAGGACACGGAAGTCGTCATAAGCCGCGTTTTTGGTTGCCCAACGTAATCTTTGACTAAAAAAAGTTTTTAGGGTAGGTTTGGCTTCCGTAAAAACTACAGCCTCTAAGGATTTTAAAAAACCGATTTTATCCGGGTATTTTTCCGCTATCTTATGAAGAAGGAACATATCATCCCCTGATGCCTTGTCCTCATTTCCTTCAAATCCATTTACTTCCTTGAAAACTCGTTTTTCATAGGCTAGGTTGGCACCGTTACACATCCGCATAAAGCCCAATTCAATGCCGGCACCCGTAACGCCCATCATCCCCGTGAAGTCCAAGGACTGGAATTTTTCCAATAAGGATTTTTCCTTGTGGAAATTAACCGGTGCGGCAATCATTTTATAACCTGTCCGGGCATGAAAATCCGCAATGGAGGACAACCATTCCTTTCCCATTTCACAATCCGCGTCCGTCTGGATAATTAAATCCCCCTTGGCGAATTTCATAGCGGTTTCAATGGCCGCTTTTTTGAAAGAACCCGTAGCGTTTTCATCCACGTATTCCGATAAGGAAATCAATGAAATATTCCCGGCAGGAAATGATTTTACGATTTCCGGAGTCCCGTCTTCTGAATGATCATCAATAACAATGACCTCGAATAACTCCTTCGGGTAATTTTGATTATCGATACAGGAAAGGAGTTTCGAAATGTTTTTCTCCTCGTTGCGGGCGGGTATTAATATTGAAATAAGCGTATTACCCGAAAACCCTTCATCCCGCTTGAATTCAGGTATTCTTTTCCACGCTTTTACTACCCCTATTATTAAAATAAAATAAGAGATAGCACAGACGAGTGAGAAAATGAGGAATACAATCACGGATTAGAATATTTCCTTTTTATACCAAAGTCGCTTTCTCTATTTAAGAGAAAAAGTCATCATAATGATTGTCCTCTTTCCTTTTTTCCTTGATAGGTGGTAATTCAATAATCGTGGGTTCCTCATCCCTTACCTCCTCGTAATCCAAATATTGGTTTTCCGGACGGCGCTCATGCTCCATCTTAGCCTCCTTGATTTTTTTCTTAACGAAACGGGTCACCAAGGATTTACCGAACAAGAAAAGAATGACCAAAGGGAATCCGGCAAGCGTCAATAGAATCCAAGCGATACCCGTAATCGGGTGCTTCTTGAAATTATTGATCAAGAAATTCCCGTATTTTACGTACACCGTATAATCAATGAGTAAGGTAGCGATTGCCAAAACGGGCATTGCCCAAGAGGCAAAAGACCATAGACCTTTTATGATGAAGTAGGTTAACAAGCAAAACAAGACCAAGGCAATGATCGAGGTCAGCGGGTCTAGCTTTAAAAATTTCCGGTTTTCGAGCATGTCGTTTAGTTATTGGTTCAATAAGGTAAATCCGTTGCTGAATTTTCAACTAGGTGCTCCTCTAAAATATTGTTATTCAGACGTTAGA
>JAHDDF010000368.1 GCA_020629475.1 Saprospiraceae bacterium | reverse complement strand
GCGATAGGATCCGCATCCCCGTCAGGATCATTGTTTACGGTTCCGTTAGAGTTTACGTTTCCTAGAAGAAGGATACCGCATACGTGCGGGCAAGCCATGGATGTTCCGCTAATGGTATTGTAACCACCACTTTTCCAAGTGGATTTTACGCTTACACCCGGTGCGCAGAAATCAACCGGTGGATTTCCGTAATTGGAGAAAGAGGCAAAATTATCATTGATATCGGATGCGGAAACGGTGTAGATATTGTTACCGTTCACACGTGCCGGTGAATGATTATTGGCATCATCAGACTCATTTCCGGCAGCCAAGGCAAAAGGACAAGCGCTTGCCGCCGAAGCTACGGCAGCATCTAAAGTCGTGGAAACACCTCCACCTAAACTCATGTTTGCGGCATCTTGGCTTGAAGCGTTCCCGCCTACATAATCCACTCCACCTACAACACCGGAAATACTTCCGCTACCTCTACGGTCAAGTACCCGAACGGAAACAACTTCCGCTCCGGCAGCCACACCTACAACACCTTCATTGTTATCGATAGCTGCAACGGTTCCTGCTACGTGGGTTCCATGACCGTTCTGGTCATCCGGGGAAGCGGCACCACCGCCACCGGAAAGGAATGATTGGCTTAAAGCTACGTTTACGTTCAAATCCGGGTGATCTAAATCAATACCTGAATCAATGATCCACGCTCTTTTACCCGTACCATCGGTAGCTCCACCGATACGGGTGATGCCCCAAGGAGTTTCTTGAGCGGTGGTTCCACCGCCTCCTCCTCCACCACCGGCATGTGGTGGTTTTGCATGGACCGTAATTTCTTGATCCTCCTCAATGTAAAGGATACGATCATCCTTTCTCAAGGAATTTACTTGGTCTTGATTTAATTGAGCTACGAACCCTTTAACGGAAGTTCCGTAACTTCTTAGGATTGGGGCATTAGAACCCCTGTTTGCTGCCATAACCTCCTTGGCAAGCTCACCCATGAAGGTAACACGCTCCAAATGGGAATTTAGGGACCGACGGGAAATTTCGTCATTGGCAAAATCCTCCTTAAAGATTACCATGTATTGACCGGGAATGGTTTTACCCGAATAAGTCACCAAAGGTGCTTGTTTCAAAACCGTATCATCCGTCGGAATCAATTCGGAGCCGGTAAAGTTGTCCGCGCAAGAGGAAAGGAATACAAGGGCCATCAGAACAAGACCCGGAACAAATTTCATGTTTTTCATCGTGGAATTTTTTTGATTTGCAATAAAGATTGATTTGCCAAATGAGATTCGGGAAAAATGACTTTTTCCGAAATCCTCGCCAAACGTAGGCTTAACTTTCTATGCTGTCAATAGAGGAGGGATCAGAAATGATATTTTTAGTGACGGGGTAAAAATTTAAAGCATGTAAGAAGCTAGGAAATATGGTTACAAGAAACCCTTTCACCAACAAAATAAATCCCAAAACCTGATAATTTCAAAATCCGGAAAGGCAATATTTCATTGCCTGAAAACTACAATAAATCACCTCCTAATCATCTATATATGAACCCCTTTGATATTTCTACATTTCGACATTATTAATAAAAATTCTTCTTGTTTTTGAGCAAATAAGATATTCAAAAATGGGTGTTTTCAAATTCCTTCCATAATTCCCGGAAGTGAACCCTAGTGTAAAATTTCATCTATTTTTTCCATTACCCCGGATGTAATTTACCGCTTGGGTAACTTTTTCGAACCATCATGCAACGCCGGTTGTAGTATCCGTATCCCAATACCGAAACCACGACGAAGCCAAACCTAGGCACGCATGAACCAAGAGGACGAACGACTGCTAAAAGGCTGCCTCAAGGGCAAACGAAATGCCCAAAACCAGTTGTACAATAAGTACGAACGAAGGATGTATGCCGTAGCCATGCGCTACGCGGATGATTCCGATGAGGCATTGGATATCATGCAAGAAGGTTTTATCCGGATCTTCAATAACCTACACCAATTCCGTGGCGAAGGAAGATTACATAAATGGATGGATCGTGTGATGGCGAATGCCGCCCTTCGGTTTATTTCCAAGAAAAAGAAAGTTCGTTTTCAAGAGGATCAAGAGTTGGAACTCTTGCTCCCGCCTAGGAATGACACGGAAATCCAAATAAACACCAAGGAGCTGATGGATATCATTAAACTCTTGCCGCAAGGTTACCGGACGGTGTTTAACATGTATGCCGTTGAAGGCTTTTCGCATAAGGAAATCGCGGGAATGCTGGGGATTACGGAGGGGACTTCCCGCTCCCAATACCTGCGCGCCAAAAAAGCGATCCAAAAATTATTAGAGGAATACCAAATCACCCAATGATGAGAGAACGTGACGAGTTCGAGAATTTGATGGAAAACCTGCTGGAAGGTGCGGAGGCTACCCCACCCCGTTCGGTTTGGGAGGACGTGGCGCCTAAATTGGAAAACGGTGATTTCTGGAGCCGTAATTCCGTATTCTTTTTCATGGGCTTCCTGTTCCTGGTTACCATGTCCATTTACGGTTACGCCAATACTTATGTCCGCACCGAAGGCGGTATGCACAATTCCGATTCCCCTTACGAGGGTAAAATCCGTAGGAGCGGTGACCCGCAACAAGTGGGTATCCCCGGCGAAAGTGTAGGGGATTCATTTGCCATCGATCACCAAAACGGTATGATTGATTCCTTGGATGAACGTGAATTTATCCTTCGCGATACGATGATTGAAGGGGAGAAATTACAGCTTAGGAAAGAGATGGAGTAACAATGACAGATGACAGATGACGAATTACGAATTACGAATTACGAATTACGAATTTAATGTATGATTGTTTTTCGGCTTGTTGTTATTCCGTTTTTTAAGGTAACATTTATATAATATATTCCGCGCGGCACATCATTTACATGCAGTGTTTTTAAAGAATTTCTTATTTGATGTAAGGTCATTATACGCTCCCCTACTGTATTGAATATTTCAACGGTTTTTATTTCTTGATTTGATTCAATATTTAGGATTCCGTTACTTGGATTCGGAAAAATATTTACTTCGGGTTTATTATTGATAATGTCATTATTGGAGACGAAAAAACAAGGATCACACTCCATTGAGGAATCTTGATAACATACATTTGTTCTTCCTACATCCGGGATAGGATAAATAGGTCTTAAACCTGTATGGCTGCCCAATCCTTCAATAACATATACTTCCTCTATTCCGTAATCGAGGGTTAATCTTCTTCGTTGCTCCCCACAAATCTCAAAGGAATCCACGTTGCTAATTATTACGTAGTCCAAATCCCAAAACCAAGGATTCATTCCGTACCAATGATTTACGGTATCCCCTAACCCTTGATTAAAATCGTATAACAAGTCCTCCTCCGAACCATTGAAAGAAAACAGTTTACCTTCTTCTTCCCGAAAATAACCATATAGCCTTTCCGGATAAGGGAATATTTCACAGCCTATTGGGTTTATGGCTATACACTCCTCTCCGGAAGCTAGCATTTTCTTATAGACTTCCCCTTCAATAATGGTATCCTTTTCATAATACATCAAATACTCCGCATAAGAGTACGGACCACTCCAAGTCCTTTCTCGCCAAAAATCATTTTCAAAATCAAAAGGGACATAATCCTGGGCGAAAATTAGGGTGGGAAGGAAAAGAATAAATAGTAGAATAATAAAACGCATGGGATCATTTTTTATTAAAATAAAAACACCCTTGCATTTTCTCAAATACAAGGGCATTTTTTCATTTAATCCGCAAAGGATTTTACATTTTCCTTTAGGAAAAAGAAGAAATTAATTCAATTTCCCCAATGATATTTTGATTCATTTCCTCCAATTCCTCTGCGAGAATCCAAAGCTCTATGTGGTGATCCAATCCCACTTTTTGCACCTCGTACTTTGAAGTAAAATCATCATTTACCTCGAAGCGTAAAACGTGACCTGTACCGTAGGAAGGTACGTTCCACTCACGGGTAATTTGCTCCGCGTATGCCTCATTCAATACGGGATAAAAAATAGGTTGCCCCGGCAATCGAGGGGGAAATTTTTTCCAACCGGATTGGATAATCAAATCCAACTCCGCTTGGTTTACGGGTCTGAAAAGTATCATGGGTAATATTTTGGGGAACAACGGGAGCTGCGGAACAATGGTTCCGAATGACAAATGACAAATGACAAATGACAAATGACAAATGACAAAT
>JAHDDF010000367.1 GCA_020629475.1 Saprospiraceae bacterium | reverse complement strand
TTCCTACGGATGGTTGCCATCATGCATGCCAATGGTATAGAGGTGGTTCAGGATATAACCCTCAATCATGTGGAAAGTGCCGGAACCGCCGCAACCAATGCAGGGGGCTTGGATCCGGAACCTACATATTCATTGGCTTCAAGTGCGGGTTACAAGAATTTCAGGTACATCTGTTATGAAACGCCTTATGAGAACGGTTTCCTTTGTGATTATGCCAACCGTACCGGAAGATGGCCCAAGAATTTCATGAATTTCCATCCCCATCCCGGTCATAACGTAACGGACGGGAATTGGGAAACCGCCTTTTGGGGACCGGACTTTTCATACGGAACGGACGAGTCCGGCTCCGGAAACGGATTCGGTCTTTCAAGTAATATTTGTGATTACCCGGCTTGCCCGGATGAATGCTATAATCCGGATCAAGCCAATAATTATAACCGTGATCAAGCTAGGGAATGGATCATGTGGTTTAAGAAACAATCCGGCGTGGACGGTTTCCGTTGGGATGCAGTAAAGCATTTCCCGCATTTCGTTCAACAGGACTTAAGTTACAATTGTATGTACAGCCTTCCTGATTGGGCTGCAGGCGGAACCTCTATGATAAACGTAGGCGAATACGTAGGCAGTAAAAATGAATTGGATGCCCACACGGATGCCGTTACGACTTCAAACGGTGGCTCCGAAATGCTTATGGGAACCTTCGATTTCGGGCTGCGCGCCTTTGATGATGCCGGTGGTTTATATGGAATGGTTGAAGGCGGAGGCGCTTTCAATATGGCTACTCTCCCCGCCGCGCAACAAGAAAGACGTTTTTCGGATTTCAATGGTATGCGCGTTCACCGTACCATGACTTTGGTCAACAATCATGATACCTTCCGACCTGATTTGGATGCCAACGGAAATTACTCCGGTTGGAATAGCGGCAGTGAGTTATCCCCTCATATTTATCCTTACGCGGATAGGATGCCTTTGGCGTATGCCGTAATTATGGCGGTGGACGGGAATCCCCAAATTTTCATGGAAGATTTGTTTGATTTGGGAATGAACGGAAATCGTTTTTTCCATGATCCTTCCTCTACTGATCCTAATGCGGGATTGCCCGTAAGGGCGCCTCTTTTTAACCTTATTTGGGCACACCAAAACCTAGGATTTAAGGAAGGTGAATATAAAGTGCGCTCTACGGCGGGTGGCGGAAACGTATTTTTTAATCCCGGTTCTTCTGCTCAGGATTTATTGGCGATTGAACGTTCAGGAAGAGCTTTAATTGGTTTAAATGACCGAGGTGACGAGTGGCAATCTTGCTGGGTGAATACGGATTTTGCCCCGGGAACGGTATTGAAGGATTATTCCGGCGCTAACGGCGGAACGACTTACACGGTCCCTGCCGACGGTCGTGTTTTGGTAAATACACCTCCCGTTAATCCATCACAAGGCTGGTACGGCTACGCGATCTGGGCTCCGGTGGACGCACAGCCTGATGTTGCTTATACGCCACAAAGAAATACCCTTACCGAACAAGAATGGGAAATGGCGAATGACCTTGGTGATAGCCATTGTTTGTCCTTGGGACAAGGTGGGCATCTTCCTGCCAATTCTTGTGCCTACAGGATTGCAGGAAAGATTTATTCCAAGGGCGGTAGCAATGTCGAGGTAGAAGTAACCAAGGAGATAGCCGCTTCGGATATTACGGTTTCCGCTTATGATGCGCAAGGAAATATCCTAGGACGTGAATCCGGGATGTCTCAACCCTTGGTCTTGAATTTTACGGCTTCCACCCAAGGGTGGATCACCTTAAAGGTTCGGTCTACCAATGGCGATGAAGCCCAACAAAAAGCTTGGGTTAAAGCGGCATATACCGCTCCGGAATCCATAGATGCGGAGAATGATTTTGCCATTACGGAAACCGCCATGTGGAACGGTAACGCGCTTACTTGCGATTGGAATGATTGTAATAATTGGGACGAGGGATTGGTTCCTACTTCCAATACGCAGGTGGTCATTCCGGAATGCGTTCAGATATTCCCTTGCGTTCCTTCGGATTTCAATTTGGGCTTGGTGGATAACCGTTCGGATATTACCATTTCTAATCATGATATTTCCCTAGCGGAAACCTTCTCCGTTTTCCCGAACCCGTTTGATGAAAGTATCCAATTTTCCTGCTCCGGATGCCAAGGGGAATACTCCTTGAATCTTATTGATGTCTTGGGTAGAAATATCCTTTCCCTTACGGGCAATGCGGATGTTTTGAATCAAGCACTGGAAAGTGAAAGTAAAGCTTTGGAAAGCGGGACTTATTTCCTTGAAATTTCGAATGGTGAGGGACGGGAGATTATGAAGGTCGTGAAATCTTAGTCGGTGGTGCATGATTGTCGGTGGTTGCACCACCGACAGACAATACAAAATTTCCTATCTTAAGGCACCATCTTCAAAACCATACCTTCCATGGCACAATTTACCATTCAGCTTAACGGAAAGCCTGTTCAAGTAGACGTAGCGCCGGACACACCCCTACTTTGGGTATTGCGGGATCATTTAAAGTTAAAAGGAACCAAATTCGGCTGTGGAATAGCGCAGTGCGGGGCTTGTACCGTTCACTTGGACGGCGTAGCAATGCGCTCTTGCATTTACCCCATTTCAGCCGTAGGCGACCAAAAAGTTACTACGATAGAAGGACTCTCGGAAAACGGGACACATCCGGTACAGAAGGCTTGGTTGGAGCATGACGTAGCACAATGCGGCTACTGCCAAACCGGGCAAATCATGTCGGCATCCGCTTTATTGAATACTACATCCAATCCCTCGGATGATGAAATCGCGCAGGCGATGAACGGTAATATTTGTAGGTGCGGTACATATACCCGCATCAAGGATGCCATTAAAACAGCCGCTAAAAACGGTTAATTGCCCATTTCCTTTATTTCCAATCCTTCTTTATCATGGAAAAGATTTCAACCACTTACAATAGACGATCATTCCTCAAGGTTTTTGGTGCCGCAGGTGGCGGAATGGTTCTAGGTTTTAGCTTCCTCGCCGGATGTACGCCCGATAAATTAGAGGAAATTATACCCGAATTGGAATTGCAGTACAATTGTTACGGCATGAACGGTTTTATCAAAATCGGGAATAATGGAGTGGTTACCATAATGTCGCCCAATCCGGAAATCGGGCAAAACGTGAAGACTTCCATGCCCATGCTGATTGCCGAGGAATTGGATGTGGATTGGAAAAACGTGCTTGTAGAACAAGCCGGATTAGATACCGAAAACTTCACGCGCCAACTTGCCGGAGGTAGCCAATCCATTCGTCAAGGTTGGAAAAGCCTCAGGATGGCGGGAGCTACAGCAAGGAGAATGCTCCTTGAAGCAGCAGCAAAAAAGATGGAAGTTTCCCTAGGGGAATTGAGTACGGAAAACGGTGTAATCCTTCACGCCGCATCCGGTAAATCCTTGGGTTACGGAGAGGTTGCTTCGGATGCCGTAGGTATTGAAGTTCCGGAAGAAATCGAGTTAAAAGATCCTAAGGACTTCAAAATCATCGGTAAAACCGCCTTGAATGTTGACGGGCGTGATATCGTAACGGGCTCTCCCCTATTCGGGATGGATTACGAGGAGGAAGGAATGCTTATCGCAATGGTGGAGCATCCGCCGGCTTTCGGGATGGTTTTGAAATCATTCAATAAAGAGGAAATAAAAGCCATGCCCGGCATTACGGATGCAATGGAAATCGACACGGACGATATTTGGCAATCCGGTTTTACCAAGCGCGCTTTCAAGAAGAATAAAATGGTGGCAATCGTTGGTAATTCCACTTGGGAAGTGATGCAGGCAAAAAAGGCTTTGAAGGTAGAATGGGATAGAACGTCCAAGGGAGAAAACACCTCGGATCATGAGGAACAACTTGCGGGTTTATTGGACATTAAAACGGAACCCCTACGCAAGGACGGCAATCCCGATGCAGCATTCAAAAACGCCGCAAAGGTGATTGAAAAAACATATTCCGCTCCCTTTGTTCCGCACAATACCATGGCACCCATGAACTTCTTCGCCCACGTTACCGACAAAGAGGCAAGATTCGTAGGTCCCATTCAAACACCGGAGATGACAGTCAATATCCTCTCCGAAGCTTGGGGCATCGACAAGGAAAATATCTCCTTGATGATGACCCGTATGGGCGGCGGTTTCGGTAGGCGCCTTTACGGCAATTGGGT
>JAHDDF010000366.1 GCA_020629475.1 Saprospiraceae bacterium | reverse complement strand
CATAGGTGATTCCGTTTCTGCAGACAATATACAAAATACGCTCAGATCCGATCGGCTCAGTCTCCCGACTGAGTCGAAGCCCTCCCGACTGAGTCGAAGCCCTCCACTGAGTCGAAGCCCCCAACGAAATCGAATACACTAAAAAAATACCGAATAACGTACCTTTGCCGAAATCGCCGAAAAAAGAAAAACCAATCATGAATATATTAATACTCGGTAGTGGTGGAAGAGAGCATGCACTCTCTTGGAAAATCAAACAAAGCCCCCTTTGTAATGAATTATTCATTGCCCCCGGAAATGCGGGAACGGGTATGGTAGGAACCAATATTGCTATTTCCGCTACCGATTTCAATGCCGTGAAATCAACGGTTTTGGAAAGAAAAATAGAAATGGTCATCGTAGGTCCCGAAGCACCGTTGGTAGAAGGGATATATGATTTTTTCCAAGGAGACGAAGACTTGAAAAATGTCATGATAATCGGTCCTTCACAAGCCGGCGCTACCTTGGAAGGAAGTAAAGCTTTTGCCAAGGAATTCATGATGGAATTCGATATTCCGACGGCAGCCTACAAGGAGTTTTCAGCGGAAACATTACAAGAAGGCTTAGCATATATTGATGCCAATGAAGGACCTTACGTGCTAAAGGCGGACGGTTTAGCCGCAGGAAAAGGGGTTCTTATTCTTGATGATGCCAGTGAAGCCAAGCAAGAACTAGCAGCCATGCTAGGCGGGAAATTCGGCGAAGCATCAGCAAAGGTGGTGATTGAGCAATTCCTATCGGGTTTGGAATTTTCCGTCTTTGCATTGACCAATGGAAAAGACTACAAACTTCTCCCCGTAGCCAAGGACTACAAAAGAATAGGGGAGGGCGATACCGGCTTAAATACAGGCGGAATGGGTGCCGTTTCACACCCGCCGTTCGTGGATGCGGAAATGATGGCAAAAGTAGAAGAGCGCATCGTGAAACCTACCATCAAAGGTTTGGGCGAACGAGGTCTGGAATACATCGGTTTCGTATTCTTCGGTTTGATAGAAGTAAACGGCGATCCCTATGTAATCGAATATAATTGCAGAATGGGCGACCCGGAAACCGAGGTAGTCATGCCACGTATTAAATCCGATTTGGTGCCTCTTTTGGAAGCTGCTTGGAAAGGGAATCTCGGAGAGCAGGAAGTTGAAATCGAAGAACGTTCGGCAGTAACCGTATTCATGGTTTCCGGCGGATATCCCGAGAAATACGAAAAAGGCAAGGAAATCACCGGCTTGGAAAACGTAACGGATAGCATCGTATTCCACGCCGGCACCAAGGAACAAAACGGAAAAGTCCTCTCCAACGGAGGGCGTGTCCTAGCCGTAACCTCCTACGGTTCTGATTTCAAGGAAGCCCTTGCCACGTCCTACGAAAGCATCAAGCACATCTCCTTCGAAAAACATAACTTCAGAACGGATATAGGCTTTGATTTAAAATAAGGTCGGAACCGACCGAGACGAGCGGTGTAGCTTTGAGCAATAAATAGGTCGGAACGACCGACACATGCAAAGGGCAGGGTGTAGCCCTGTCGCTTAAAAAATAAAACGTGTATTTATCCGAAATACATAAAATCCTAAACCACCCGAAACCCAATAATTTCCAAGAAAAGGAAATAACGGAATTCCTGTACGATTCAAGGAAATTAATCCACCCCGAATCAAGTATTTTTATTGCCATAAAAAGCCAAAAAAACGACGGACATAATTATATAAAAGATTTATATAAAAAAGGCGTTCGATATTTTATTACTGAAGAAAAAGTAAACCTAGAAGACGCGACTTTTTTTCAAGTAGATAATTCCGTAAACGCCCTACAGAAAATAGCCGCTTTTCATCGTAAAAAATTTAATTATCCCGTAATAGGAATAACCGGAAGCAACGGAAAAACCATCGTAAAAGAATGGTTGAATCATGTCTTAAAAGGTAAATTTAAAATAGTCAGAAGCCCCCAGTCCTTTAACTCCCAAATCGGGGTTCCGATATCCGTTTTAGGAATGACGGAAGAACATAATCTTGCTCTTTTCGAAGCAGGAATATCCAAGGAAGGGGAAATGCAAAACCTAGCGGGAATAATCCGACCGGACATCGGGGTATTCACGGGTTTAGGTACCGCCCACGAATCCGGATTCAAGAACGAAGCCCAAAAACGCAAGGAAAAATACAAGCTATTCCAAGGAGCTGAAAAGATTTATGCCCAAGAGAGAGAGTCTGGAAGCGGCTTATTATTAACCACTTACGGGTATTCTGAAGGACAGGCACTTAGGGTAATCCAAGAAGCGGATGAAAACGAAGGATTAAGGATAATAGCTGAATATCAAGGCAAACCGATGTCCTTTTGGATTCCCTTCAAGGATTCGGTATCCAAGGAAAATGCCTTGTTGTGCTGTTTGGTCGCCTTGGAATTAGGTTTGTCGGAGCAGGAAGTAAATAATGGTTTACTGGGCTTGGAACCCGTAGCCATGCGCTTGGAACTCAAGGAAGGAATCAATGCTTGTACGCTGGTGAATGATACCTATAATATTGATGTAACCTCCTTGCTTTCCTCCTTGGAATTTATGCGCGTCCAAGCAGGTTCTAAACGACAAACGCTTATTCTTTCCGATATACCGCAATCCCAATCCGATGCGGAATCCTTATTTCAATACTTAGCAAAAGAAATTGACGAAAAATATCCTTTGTATAGGATAATCGGAATAGGTGAATCCATTAAAATATGGAGGCGCTATTTGAATGATAAAATAAAATTCGAATACTATTATTCCACGGAAGCGTTTTTAGATCAATTTCAATATGAATCATTTTACAATGAATTTATATTGATAAAAGGAGCTCGTTCTTTTCGTTTTGAACGCATTGTTTCCCGCTTGGAAAAAATGGCGCATCGCACGGTTTTGGAAATTCATTTTAATGCATTAAAAAATAACTTAGAGGTATATAGTGCCATATTGCCGGAAGGCGTAAAAACAATGGCGATGGTAAAAGCCTCAGCCTACGGTTCCGGAAGCGTAGAGGTAGCTAAATTACTGGAATCCCAAGGCGTGGATTATTTAGCCGTAGCCTATACGGACGAAGGAATAGAACTGAGAAAAGCCGGTGTAAAAGCCCCGATATTAGTCCTTAACCCGGAGCCCTCGAATTATGAGGCATTGTCCCGCTATCAATTAGAACCCGAGATATATTCCCTTCAACAATTAAAAGGATTGGCATTATTTGCCGCCCAATTAACCAAGCCTTTACCCGTCCACATTAAGTTGGATACGGGGATGAAGAGGTTAGGGATTGAGGAAAGCGATATCCCGGAATTGATCCGGGTATTCCGAAAGGCTAACTTCTCCTTGTCCTCCGTTTTTTCCCACCTTTCCGCAAGTGAATCCAAGGAGCATGATGCCTTTACCAAAGAACAAGCCGACCGTTTCGAGAAAATGAGCACCATTCTCCTGGAAGAATTAAACCCCAAGGCGTTAAGACACCTACTCAACTCTTCCGGGATTAGCCGTTTTGCAAAGAAATACGCTTACGACATGGTTCGCTTGGGCATCGGTTTGTACGGAATTGACGAAGTGAGGGAAATTGGGGAGAAGTTACAAATGGTAAGCACCCTGAAAGCCACCGTTTCCCAAATCAAGGAATTACCCGCCGGGACATCCGTAGGATACGGCAGAAGGGGTAGGGGAGACCAACCTTCAAAAATCGCTACGGTCAGCATCGGCTACGCGGATGGTTTACCCCGCAAATTAGGCGAAGGAAAATTCTCCCTTCAAATAAGAGGGCAAAAAGCCCCCATCCGAGGTTCCGTCTGTATGGACATGTGCATGGTAGACATCACCCACATCCCCGAAGCCCGCGAAGGGGACGAAGTCATCATCTTCCAAAACCAAGCGGACGTAAACGCCCTCGCCGATTGCCTAGAAACCATCCCCTACGAAGTCCTCACCCTCGTATCCGAACGCGTAAAAAGAGTGTACGTCTTGGATTGAATTCATACCTTTGCGTCTTCAAAGGCAATAGATCGGGGTTTTCCCACAAAACCGTCTAACGTCTAATATCTAACGTCTAATATCTCAATAAGATGAACATCCTCATCGTCGGTGGCGGAAACATGGGTGGAACGTACGCAAGGAGCTTTTTGCGTTCCCATATCGCGGACAAGGAAAACATGATGATCCTGGAGAAATCCCC
>JAHDDF010000365.1 GCA_020629475.1 Saprospiraceae bacterium | reverse complement strand
AGACGTTAGACGTTAGACGTTAGACGAATTTCGGGTGAAACCACAATACCTAATCAAAGGTCTAACATCTTAATTTTTAGCAGAACCCGATCACCTATTATTACCATGAATTAAGAGAACCTGTCCGTTGGCAGGTTGACCACGTATTTCCTTAGAAATTCTTCTTGAAAACGATGGTTCGCGAAAATAAAACAAAAAAGGCTCGGACGGTTGTTGTCCAAGCCTTTTTTCTAGGTGAAAAATATCACACTACGCCGCTACGGGCATATTGAATTTCTTTCTTGCCTCTTCCACCTTAGGGTTCATATAAGCGAACCATAATGGGGGAACCAATGCAAGGAGCATGGAACCGGGATACCCAAGGGGCATTTGAGGGGAATCATCAAAATGACGAAGGATTTGATATTTCCGGTTTGCCTTGAAATGGTGGTCGGAATGGCGGGTTAGTTCATATAGTACGATTCTTCCGATTTCATGGTTGGAATTCCAGGAATGATGCGGTTTTACCGGCTCGTAACGCCCGGAAGCGGTCTTGGATCGGCGTAAGCCATAATGCTCTATATAGTTAACCAATTCCAAGAGCAGGAAACCAAGTATTCCGGCAACAATGGCGAAGGGAACGATAATCCATCCACAAATAAATCCTACCGCCAAAAGATAAAGGGTTTGGATAATGACGAACGGATACATGGGATTGCGGAGACCGTAAGCCGCATGTCCTGCCCTAGAGGTTTGTTCCGCCGCAATTTGCCAAGCGGATACGTAACTCATTACCGTTGAACGAACGAAGAAGAAATACACGTTCTCATTGAAACGGGAAGAAGCCGGGTCCTTGTCCGTGGAAACCCATTTGTGGTGACCGTGATTGTGCTCAATAATAAAATGCATGTAGAAGGAAGGCAACAAAAGCATTTTTGCCATCGTCCTTTCGTACCAAGTATTTCTATGACCCAATTCGTGCGCGATATTGATACCGTTTCCGCCTAGTATGATTCCGGTGGAAATGGTCATACCTATCATCTCGTAAATTTCTAATCCTCCACCAACTAAACGATATAGGAATAAGCAAAGGATGAAATAAATAAGTGGTACGTTCATGTACAAAACCAAATCGAAAAAGATTTGCTTGGCACGGCTATCCTCTTCCGCTTCCATATGGTTTGCGGTGGTTCCTTTCCAGAATAATTCAAACAGGGGAATCATGACAAAGGCTACAATGAAACCAAGAAATGAAAAAATCCCACCCATGTATAATCCCAAAACAACCGATAAGGGGACGATGTAGGCAATCAAGTATTTTAAATCTTTCATGATTTTTTTGATTTGTTAGTCCAAAAATACAAAATCGAACTAAAAAGACAAAAATAGTTCGATTTTTTCTACCTTAGCTTTTGAAATCATACGAAATGGGACGCAAATCCAAGGAGAAACCAAGAAAAGATAACCCGGTAAAAAGACGTGCTTGGGTGAAGGAATTATACCCCTATTTCCGTGACAACGGCGTTAAGGGAATCACGATGGATAAGGTGGCGGAATTGCTTGGAAAAAGTAAATCCACGGTCTACGTATACTTCAGGACCAAGGACGAAATCATGGCTGAAGTGGTGGGTTTCAAGCTAGAGGCACTTATCGGTTTTGAGGAGATTATCAGGGACACTACCTTGCCCCACAAGGAAAGATATATTAAAATGATGGAGTATATCATTCCCATTATTTCCGACATCTCCGATATTCTACTTCATGATCTCAAAATTTTATTCCCTAAGATTTGGAAGGCGGTAGATGCCTTTTACGATCATGCCTCCAGTGTATTGGAAGACTTTTACAGGGACGGAATCAACAAGAAAATATTCCATCATTTTGACCCGGTTATCCTTACGAAACAAGACCGTTTTTTCTTTGATGAAATTTTAGATCCCGGATTTCTGAAAAATTCCGGAATTTCCCCTAGAAAAGCTTTTGAGGACTACTTTCTGCTCAAATTTTCAGGATTAATGCGTTAAGCAATCCCCTTTTAAGGTTTACTTCTTACGAACTCCATATTTTAGGCTTGCTTTTTGTGGCTAACCGCTTGAAAATAGGTGTTTGTCTTTTGACGAAATATGGACTTAGATTGCGGGTATCGATGGCATTCTGCTTGGTGGCAGTTGCTTCTTCGGTATTTCTCCTTCCCGGGGAAATATCCATACCCCTGTTTGTTTTATGCGTAATACCCATCGCCCTCGCGCTAGGATTCTCCTTCTCACCTAAACTTGAGCGGTTCCCCTACTTAATACCCTTTTGCTGCGCGATTATCCCGGCGCATGCCTTCTTCTTGGCTACCATATTAAGTCATGAAGACATTGGCTACGCCTCCTTTGCCTACACCTTGATAACAGCGGCGGGAATTACCGTATTTGAAAGCCGGCGACTTAATTTCGCTTTCGCGGGATTATCCGTATTCCTACTTGCCTCGGCATATTACGTGGGGCACGTACCCTTTGATGCGGCATTACAACACTTGGTTGCCCATGCTATTTTCACTGCCTTCCTCAGCATCATCATTTGCGTGTTCCCTGCCGTTACCCGAAGTCCCATGGAAGAGGACATTGACTACCTCAATATCCTTCACCAGTTAAACGAGGGCGTAATGTTCGTGGACAATGATGGAATTTGCTTGGAAATGAATGAGCGTTGGCATACGCTTACCGGCTATTCCCGTGAGGAATTAATCGGAAAGGATGCCACCAAGATCCTGCTTCACCCCGAAGACAGGGGGCAAATGGAAAGCAATCTCCAAAAGCGGAAACACGGTGAACAAAGTTCTTACGAGATCCGGATACGAACCAAATACGGTCATGATATTTGGACCATGACCGTAGGGGCGCCCATGTACAACACGGACGGAAAAATCATTGGTTCCTTAGGGATCATGACGGACATTACCCCCCTTTATGAAATGAACCGGAAACTAGAGGAATACACCAAAAACCTGGAGCGGAGTAACCAAAAATTGACCTCGGTAAACAAGGAGTTAGAAGATTTTGCCTCTATTGTTTCCCATGATTTAAGGGCGCCGTTAAGTACCATTATCGGCTTTACCCAGCTACTCGAAAAAAGCCTTGCGGAACGAGCCCTATCCAATGAAAAGGAATTTATCGGTTTCATCAATCAAGGTTGCAAGAACATGAGTGAAACCATAGAAGGGGTTTTACACCTTGCCCGCTTTGGTTCCCGCCATTCCGATATGACACCTATACCACTGGCCGAAATCATGGAGCATGTCCTATTGGGATTGCGGGTAAAAATGGAAAAGACGAATGCACAAATTAGCTTTGAGGATCTTCCCGTAATCCGTGCGGACAGGACCCAGATGCACCAATTGTTCCAGAACTTAATCGAGAACGCCATAAAGTACGGCCATCCCGACAGGCCGCCAAAGATTGATATTTCATTTACGCAAGACCATACCGGCGTGTCCATTCATTTCAAGGACAACGGCATTGGTATAGAACCTGAATACCAGGATCAAATCTTCCATGTTTTTGCCCAGTTGGATCCAAAATCGGAAGGTATCGGATTAGGGCTTGCTACTTGCAAGAAAATCATCGACAACCACGAGGGGAAAATTTGGGTACAATCCGAACCGGGGCTTGGTACTACCTTTTCCGTCTTCCTGCCCTCCTCTCCCGATGAACAAGGTGAAGGCGCTCCTGCCGAGGGTGTGGTAAAATCCATTTAAACATGCATATTCCCCGCCTTATTCGTTATCAAGGAAATTTTTCTTGCGGCGATTTTACCGTTAAACTTTATACCATTTCCAAGAAGGATGACTTTGATTTCAAGGCTTCCTTGGATGCCGTAAAATCCCATTTGCCCGCTTGGCTTTCCTTGGAAAACGGCTTTAACAATGAACATGATAATCAGGCGTTTCTAATTCTACACCAGGGGACGGAGGGTATTTTTAATATCATCAACAAATGGGTGGGCGGCAATATGTTGGACAGCCATATTTTCTTTTCGGAGCATTCCTCCCCTACTTCTTTCAAGGAAATTTCAGGGAAAGGATTAAATCTTTGTATCTGGGAATTGGAGGTGGTTCGTTTTGAAAGGGATGCCCTGATTGAACATGTTTTGAAACCTGAAAAACCGGATTTGGGGGCTTACTTGGGGCTTGGGTTTACGGGGTGGTATTAAATTCTAGGCTCTGATAGGCAATCGTGTTGCTGTCTCAGTTTGATACATTTGACTAAAAA
>JAHDDF010000364.1 GCA_020629475.1 Saprospiraceae bacterium | reverse complement strand
GTCTAACGTCTAGTGTCTAATATCTAACATCTTGATTTTTAGCCAAATGCATCAAACTGAGATAGCAACACGATTGCCTATCAGAGCCATGATTTTAAAACAGTAAGGTGCCCCTAGGGGTTGTAAATAAGGAACAAGTATTTACTTTTGCGGCATGTCAAGATGGATGGGCATAGATTACGGGACAAAAAAAACGGGAATCGCGGTAACGGATCCCTTGAAAATCATTGTCTCCGCCTTGGAAACGGTTCCTACGGATAAGCTTTTCGGTTATTTGGAAAAGTACTTAAATGAGGAAAACGTGGAGAGGATTGTCGTTGGGGAGCCATTGCACCCTGACGGTACGCCCCTGCCCCAACACCAGCATATTGTCGGGTTTGTTAGGAAGATGAAAAAGGCTTATCCCTCCATGGAATTTAGAATGCAGGATGAACGATACACCAGCATCGAAGCAAGGGAAATTATTCTGCGAAGCGGGGCGAAAAAAAAGAAAAGAAAAGATAAATCCTTGGTGGATAAGATAAGTGCCGCCTTGATTTTGGAATACCACCTTCAAGCAGAAGGTTTAATGTAAAGCATTACGATTAATGATCTTACCGATTTACGCATACGGACAGCCCGTTCTTAGAAAAGAGGCGGAAGATATTACCAAAGATTACGAAGGTTTGGAAAAATTAATCTCCGATATGTGGGAAACCATGTACAATGCGGGAGGAATTGGGCTTGCCGCACCTCAAATTGGACTCGGCATTCGTATTTTCTTAGTAGATACCGCTCAAATCAAGGACGAGGACAAGGAACAGGAAGGAATCAAGAAAGCCTTTATCAATGCCCGGATCATTGAGGAATCCGGTAAGGAATGGGGCTACGAGGAAGGATGCCTTAGTATTCCTGAAATCCGGGGCGAAGTCTTTAGGCAACCTAAGGTTACCATCCGTTATATGGACGAGGATTTCAACGAACACACGGAAACCTATGACGGCATGAACGCACGGGTTATCCAACACGAATACGACCACATCGACGGCATCCTTTTTACCGAACACTTGAGCGGTTTAAAAAAGAGAATGCTAAAACGACGCCTGGAAAAAATCAGACGCGGTGATATCTCGCCTGACTACAGGATGAAGTTCACTAACCCGAAACGGAGATAAAAAAAGGCACTTGGAAAATCCAAGTGCCTTTTCTAATTCTATTTCATATTCTCCTTAAAGGAACTTAATCAAATCCCTTTCGGCAAGAATATCCTTTAATTCCTTTAATAAGGTATATTGGTGAGGGAGAACTTTACGAATTGCCTCTTTCATGGCAACATAGTTCCCTTCCTCGGAACGGATACGCATGAAATTGCGCATCTTATTTTCCAATTTTCCTTCCATGGCAAGGGCTTGTCCTAGAAGCCCTTTTTTATCTTCTTCGTTTTCAAGCTCAATGACGTCTTCCGTTCCGGTCGTCTTCAGACCGGTGCCTTCCTCGAATTCACGGAAGGAACTAAAATCGGATTCGGGTAAGGATAGCTCCTCACCTTTATTGACCATTAAGATCTCTAAATCCTCATTTTCATTATAACGGTAGAGCAACATGCCCAACTTGTCCTTTTTCATTCCGTTTCGATTTAATCTTTTAAACGACGGTTAGGGACGAATAGTGCCTCACGGCATTTGGTTTCTTTTCCAAAAGTAAGCCCAAATCCCGAAAAAGGAAACCTGTATTCCCTTTTATTGTGACTTGAACGCAGGAAAGAACCTAATGTTTAAGATATTTTGCTTTTTGCACGCAAACCCAACTCAATAACCTCCACTTGATCGATTTTTCCCGCATCACAGACAAATCGCAAAAGGGTTTTCATCTTATGGAAACCATGAACCCCTGCAGCACCCGGATTCATATGGATCAGCCCCAACTTCTTATCCGGCATTACTTTTAGGATATGGGAATGCCCCGTTATAAAAAGATCAGGAGGATTGTTCCGAAGTTCTTCCCTTACCCTTTTCGAATACCTGCCCGGATATCCACCGATATGGGTCATCCACACATCCACGCCTTCACAATCAAAACGATTGTCCTCCGGATATTCACTTCTTACCAAATGATTATCAATATTCCCGTACACCGCCCTTACAGGGGCAATCTCGGCAAGGCGATCCATAATTTCCAAGGAACCGATATCCCCCGCATGCCATATCTCATCCATCCCCTCGAAGTATTTGGGGATAAGGGAATCAAAGTAACCGTGGGTATCAGATATCAAGCCTATTTTTTTCATAAGAATGTTGAATGATTACAAAGAATTCCGCGGTCTATAGCAACGAATCGGGAACATTACGGTATCCCAATTCCCGTCACTGCAAAGTAAGTTCCTTTCAAGTGGAAAGTTATTGTAAAAAACGTATATTTGCCCCGCTTTTTAGGAAATTACGTATATCATAAACAACAAGATAGAATAATGCAAGGAGGAAAAGGTTTAATACAGACGCTCATCGTCGTTCTTCTCCTGGTAACCGGTTACCAAGGATTGCTTTACTATTGGGGTACCTCCGTAGAAAACGAGGCAAAAGCTCATTGTGAGGCACTTACGTCCGAACCTGTCGAGTACAAAAATCTCTACGCGGAGTACTTGGATTCCGTATCCGAGGTACCTGTTAGAAGCATTCTTTTCGGTACGAGAGAGTTCACTTACTCCGATTTGAAGAGAAATTCCCTAGGATTGGGTCTTGACCTTAAAGGCGGTATGAGTGCCGTTGTCCAAGTGGATCTAAAGGAATACCTAAGAAAACAGGCCGATAAAGCCGAGGGTGATGATCCCGTTTTCGATAAAGTTTTGGATGCTGCCGAAGAAGGATTGGCAAATTCCAATTCCGATTACATGACGCTCTTCGGTGATGCTTGGAAAGCGAACGCCAACGGAAGAAACCTTGCGGATCTTTTCATGTTCAACGATTCCTACCAAGGAAGATTGAACTTGAATATGCCTACCGATGAAGTAGTAAACGTTCTTCGTGAAGATACCAAAGGTATTGTTCAACAGACATATAACATGTTGAATAAGCGTATCGATAAAATGGGTGTGGCACAGCCTAACATCACATTGGACGAAGCACGTGACCTTATCTTGGTTGAACTTCCGGGTATCGAAAACCCGCAGCGTGCCAAGGACATGATTGAAGGTACAGCTAGATTGGAGTTCTGGAAAACCTATACTTCCAATGAAATCTTCGGTGGTTTTGCGGCGGCTGACGCGGTTCTAAAAACCGCTGCAGGGGATAGCACGGTCATTGAATACGAGGATGCGGATTCCCTACGTACCATTTTGAACCCTGACGGTACGGCGATGCAAAACGTAGCCGGCGAGGATTCTACTATCTTAGTACAATACAAGAGACCCGTTGGTAATATTGACCCGCGTGGGCCATTGGCAAAAATCTTTACGGCTCAACCATACGGAAATACCGCTGCTCAAGGAACCGCTAACAAACGTGACCGTGAGAAGGTATTGGAAATGTTGAACAGCTCTGCTGTCAAAAATGCAAAAATCTTCCCTAGAGACGTAGCTTTCGTATGGGGAGAGAAACCCATCCGTGTAGAAGGTGAGGTTACCCAAGATTTCCAATTGTACGCTCTTCAACAAGGATTTGATAAAGAGCCTGTCCTTGGTGGCGACATCGTTGAGTCCGCCAGAAAAGACATCAACCCACAAAACCAACAAATTTCCGTTAGCCTTCAAATGAAAGGTGAAGGACCTTCCAAATGGGCGGAGGTAACCACCTTCGCGGCTAACAACGGAAACCGTCCCGTAGCTATCCTTCTGGATGGCGAGGTGGTTTCCGCTCCAAACGTAAACGAGCCTATTACGCAAGGTAGTTCCAGCATCTCCGGCGGATTCTCCAACCAAGATGCCGATGACCTTGCTAATATCCTTGAAATCGGTGCACTTCCGGCTTCACCTAAAATCATCCAATCCTCCGAGGTAGGACCAACATTGGGTGCCGAGAATATCCGTACTTCCATTACCGCATTGATTATCGGTTTCGTAATGGTTCTTCTCTTCATGGTAGCTTACTATGGAGGAGGTGGTATGGTTTCCATCCTAGCACTATTGGCTAATATCCTATTCATCTTCGGTGCATTATCCAGTGCGGGTACGGTTCTTACCCTTCCCGGTATTGCGGGTATCGTCCTTACTATCGGTATGGCCGTGGATGCCAACGTAATCATTTACGAACGTATCCGCGAGGAACTCC
>JAHDDF010000363.1 GCA_020629475.1 Saprospiraceae bacterium | reverse complement strand
GTCCAATTTGGAGGCATCGGGAATAGGAATAATGAATTGTTTCCAATTCGTATTTACCTCAACGGCATTAAGGGTAACGGAATACTTGTTTTCTCCGAGATCAATACCGAACCCTACTACATCAATACTCGCGGTTTTGGACGCTTTTGCCCAAAAGGTAAGAGCATCAAAACCGGACAGGTCACGACCACCCGGATCAAAGAAAGCACCACCGGCGTATGCACCTTCGGGTTCACCTACGGCGGGAACCGCGAATCGCATACCCGCGTCACCTTCGTAGGTAACGTCATCCACTACTTGGAATGCAAGGATATTGGAACCACCGAAAGCGGCATATTCCAAACCGGCACTAAAGCCGTCGATGAAGACTTCCCCGTCAACACGAAAGGGGGCTTCTTCTAAACCTTCGATATCCCTTTTACAAGCACTAAATACCAGTGTCAGTGCCAGAACGGATAGAAGGGCTAATTTTGAAAATATCTTTTTATCAATAAACATGATTCGAGGATTTTAAAATTATCTACCAATGTTGATTTGGAAGTAAGCCCTGAATTCCCATTCAAGACCGTTCTTGTGCCCGGTCGCTTCCGGATCGCATACGGTATTGCCTGCGGCATCGACCATTGTAGCCGGACAATATCTAGGAGAGAACTGATCTAAAGTCCTTACCAAATAATTTACGCCGACCCTTGTATTAGGCATCGCGAACCAAGAGGGCCTTCCTGCGGCAGTGGAAAGATCCACGGAGAATTGTAGCGGGAAGGTTAAGTTGAAGTCCCTGTGATAATCATAAGGACCCCAGTCATTTACTTTTACCATGGTGGTTAATTTTGACTTGTTAAAAATCATTCTTACATCACCACCATAACGTTTCAATAGTCGGTCACTGTCCCCATTAGCCTGTGCCGTTCCCGCATAAAGGTTGGCTACAAGACCAAACTTCGGATTTATCTTGGAAACGATACGGGTATTCATCTCCCAAAGGTCCTGGGCAGGTGCGGCGCCCGGGAATGCGAAAATGGTTCTTCCATCTCCAAGAATACCGATAGCGGCATCTTGTGAGGTAGGTAAATGTCTATATACGATACCCGCGCTAATCGCGAATTTTGCATCTTCAGCAATGTCGTTATTCCACTCGTACATCCAAGTACCGGGTGTTGGGTCGAAAGTAATCAAAATCTCACCCGCGATGGTTTCACGATTAGACCTTACGGCAAAAGGATCGTCCAAGATATTTCTCAATCGTCCGGGAGCGTTAACATCTCCGGGCATAGGTGCCACCACGGGCTTTTGCCATAAGAAGTTAGGCGCGATTTGGAAGTTACCGAATCCAAGGGTGAAACCGGAGAGGAAATTATACTGATTTCCGCTACCGCTGTCCTTCAGTCTCCAACCGGTAAAAGTTTGGGTGTAATCACCTCCGCCATTGGCAACAAGACCCATCGCGGCTCCTTGAGCGTACCATTGGAACGGACCGCTCTTGAAAGTTACCTTTCCTTTGAAACCCCAAGTGTCCTTGTTCGTGATTTCGTCTTGGTAGGCAATCATTTCGCCATCCGTTTCACCGGCTAGTTGGAAGGTTCTTCCTACGAAGGGTTGTCCTGCCCAAATACCGCCTAGCTCAATTCCGAATTTCCCGAAATCGCGTTTTCCGTATAATGTCATTCTACGTGTAGGAGGAATCGGTACGGCAAAGGAACTTACCGCCGGTGCTTGGCGCGCGATGTCCTCATGGAACATACCCGCAAAAGTAAATTTACCAACGTCACGGGTGTATTTCACAAGAACCGCAGGGTTGGCACCCCACCAAAGTTCAGGACCGAATGCTACTTTAAGACCTTTCAATTGCTTCTTACCTGCTACTTCAAAACCCGATGGAGCATTGGCATTATACAAATCAATATTTGGACCGTAATTCGCCTCAGGGTACAATCCGAAGAAATCTCCCTCATATCCCCAGTGGTAATGACCGGTACGGTAGAAACCATCCAAATCAAAATATTCACTGTTCCAGCTAAAACTTGCTTGGTGCAGCTTTACGCGATTGCGTGATTCAAGTACCAAATCCCCTTGATCCGTTTCCACGATTCTGGGTCTTCCACGGTTTTCGTAGAAGATTTCATTAATGGGATTCTGTGGAACGTTTCCAAGAACGTTGATACTGGCGTTTGCCCTAATGTTATCCGTAGGATTCGCCTCTACTCCGAAGTAGAAGGATTGAAGGTGATCAAAACCTTGACGATTCGGGAATACGAAATCATCCGGATCATCCTCCTCAGGTGTGGAGATACGCTTTCCACCGGTATTAATGGTAGAAAGATCCGCCCTGAAGTGACTCAATCTAACCTTTTGGGTTTTTTGGCTTTGCAATGCCGCTTTGTCACCTCTCGCCTTGATTACGGCATCCATTAATTGAATTCCGTTGAAGAAATCATCAATGGAAGCGGTGGTGACACCTTCTTGATAAGGGTTAAGTTGGTGTGCCTCCTTCAAGGCGTAGTACGCCGCCCGAGGATATAATTGGTAAAGACCTCTTTCATCATTTTCCCCTTTGGCACAGATACCGAACCATTCCTCGTTCATGTTATTGGCACCTTCTTGGAAATCGAATTGGTAACCACCATTACTCCAAGAAGCATTGTTATCATGTACCTCTAGGTTTTCGGTTTGCCCGAATTTCCACCAACCGTCGCTGAATTGGAAAGTAAAACCTCCAAGGGAGTTATTGGCTTTTCCTAGTCCTGCGGCATTTTGGTAAATCTCTTTCCAGTTCTCTACCATATAATAGGCTTGTGCTTGTTGATCTTCAGCGTTTGCCTTGGCATTGTATGAATCAGAACCGAACTCCGTAAAAAGAATCGGCTTGTTATATTCATCACGAACCCTTTGGAAAGCATCCCCGAAGGAGGAACCACGATACATGTTGGTTCCGAAGATGTCCACGTCCGGGCATTCCTCAACGATGATTTCCATGAAAAGCAAGTCACCGTTACAAAGTGCCACGGGGTGGGAACTATCAATGGCTTTCATTTGCTTGGTCGCATCATTGAAAAGCTTGTACATGTGTCGGGCACGTATGGTGGACCTCCTATCCTCTACAGGAATATCCTCCGTTTCCGCGCCATCCCAGAAAAGACCGTAGTTGTTCTCGTTTCCTAGGAGGTAAAGAAGTAGTCCGGGCGTGTCCTTGTAATCCTCCGCTAATTTCTTCGTTTCGGAAAGGAGCAATTCCCTGACTCTTTTATCGGAATACTCCGTGTTTTGGTACCATGCCCCGTTCAAGGTAAGACCATACCTACCGAATGAGTGATTCAGCATGGTATAGATGCCGTATTTCTCATAGATGTATCGAATCCATTTGCTTGGTACACCGGTATACATCCTTACAGCGTTCACCCCCATATTTTTCAAAAGGGACATTTCCGAATCTAATGCGGCTTTTACGATATCGTCCGGTTGGTTCCACAGACTGTAGGAATAATTGGTGCCAATGGGGAAATAATCCCAGTTCATTCCGTTCACCATGAAATCCTTGCCGTCCACGACCAGTTTCATGCCTTCACTATCCTTCACGACTTCCACCCGGTTCCCTTGGGCAAAAACCAGTGTTGTAAAGAAGAGCATCAAAATGCAGAGAGGAAAACTCTTTTTCATAACCTATTATTTTTCACTGGATAATTCATTTAATGGAAAGCTAGACGGAATAAAATATCGGGAATAAGGTGCTAGCCAACATCAAATTTTATTAACAGAAAGGTATATCTTATGTTTTCATTGAGAAACTATTTGCGAATCATTTTCTGAATGGTGTGTCGTTGTTGTGGCGAAAAATGGTGCTTGTGTGGGTAATGTTGTGGTGTTTGTAGTGGTTGAGAGGTAAAAAGATGCTTGAAAAATTCTGATTTCTTGTAAAATCTATGGGTCGTTCTAAGGAAGAACTAGGGCTTTATTCCCTAAAAAAGAGTCTTGTAGTCCTTGGATTCCATTTTTAAGAATCCAAATTTTAGAAAAAGATGACATGGATGAATGAAAGGAATGAAGGGCGTTTGTAGTGGGTGGAAAATGAAATTTTGAGGTTGCGTAGGGTTTTGAATGGTTTGTGTAAGGTGTTTTTTTAGGGTTTTGGTTTTCCGAGGATTAAAATCCCCGGCTTTGTTTGTGGTGGTCTTTTTGACCACTGTTTATGGTGTGTCTCCGAAGTGCTTTACCCTTCGTTTTGCATGTCTCGGTCGGTTCGACCTTATTTTTGATTTG
>JAHDDF010000362.1:1915-4268 GCA_020629475.1 Saprospiraceae bacterium | reverse complement strand
AAGAACTTAGCATCAAGGAGGGAGAGGATAATCTAAAGATATATTTGAAAGAGTCGGAGGTCTCCCTTGAATCCGTCACTGTTACCTCTTCAAGGGAGAGGCTTGAAAAAGAAGCTTCTACAGGGTACACTTTCTCCGCACCTGCAGCGGGAGTGGACGCGAAGTCGAAACCTAAAAAAAGAGGTAAAGACGGATTCGGGGGGTTGTTCAAACGGGGAAAAAGCAGTTCCGTGGCGGATGCATTAGAAAGCAAGGCTCCCGGGATAAGCACGACTCCGCCTCCGGTTCTCTCAGCGCCTGCACCTGAACCTGAAATGGCGGAAGATGTCCTATTAATGGATATAGGAGCTGTTGATCTTGCCATTGAGGTAGAGGAATACGGCGGGGATGAAGAGGGATCCGGTAATCCGGGAGGTGCCAATATTGCGGCAGGGCAATTAACGGCAGGTGTACTGAATGATTTTGCCAAATGGGATTTATGGCAGGATATCCAAGATAATGAGCTAAAAAGATGGCAAGAAGCCTGGGAGGTAACGCCTTGGGATCGCTATCCTTTACAAGTAACTACCTTGAATGGTTATGCTATTGTGGATGCAAAGGTTCGATTATTAAATGCAGGGAATATTATATGGGAAGCAAAAACCGATAATTTGGGAAGGGCAGAGGCTTGGTTGAACTTCCTAGAACAAGAAAACGGAGGAGCCTTGACCTTTGAGGTAGAGTATGAAGGAGAAAAATATGAACTTAATGAGGTGTTTGATTTCCACGAAGGAATGAATCATCTTAAAATCCCGGTTCAATGCGGAATGCCTGATGCGGTCGATATTGCTTTCGTTGTGGACGCTACGGGTTCCATGGGGGACGAAATCAACTACTTGAAAGCGGAACTATATGATGTAATCCAACGCTCCAAGGAAGGCTTGGAAGGTAAGAATCTTCGTTTAGGTTCCGTTTTTTATCGGGATCACGGCGATAAGTATTTGACCAAGCAAACCCCTTTCGATTCAAAAATCCAAAAGACGGTCGATTTTATCAAAGAGCAAGGCGCAGCGGGCGGAGGTGATAACCCTGAAGCAGTAGAGGAGGCATTGGATATTGCCTTGAAAATGGATTGGAATAAAAATGCCGCCGCTAGGATATTGTTCTTGGTCTTGGATGCCCCGCCGCACCGGTCCGAGGAAATAAAGACGAGAATCCATGCACAAATTAAAGAAGCGGCAAAGAAAGGGATTCGTATCGTTCCCGTTGCTTGCTCGGGCACGGATCGTTCTAATGAATACTTGATGCGCTCCATGGCATTGGCAACCAACGGGACTTACATTTACCTAACGGATGATAGCGGTATTGGCGGAAGCCATATCAAACCGGTTACGGATGAGATAAAGGTGGAAATGTTGAATGATGTCCTGGTTAGAACCATCCTTGAATTCTCAAGCACCCAAGATTGCGACGCACAAATTGACGTGGCTAAATTGGATGATGTCCAAGACACGACCTATGTTATCAATGATCCTGGGATTCTTGACTCAATCCCTGTTAATCCGGTAGATTCCAGCCTTGTAAGAATCACCGAACCCGGATTCGATTGGAAATATTACCCAAATCCTACCGCAGGTTTACTTTGGATTGAAGTAAAAGGCGATCTGAAGGATTTATTCCTTTTCGATGCTTCGGGTAAGCTTTTGCAAAGAATCCTGATTAACGATAGGGATAAATTCCAATTCGATTTAAGAAATTATCCTTCAGGTACATATTACTTAAGTGCCTTAACGGGGGAGGATAGAAGGCTTACCGGCAAGGTAATATTGATAAGTGATAGGTTTTAAAAGTTACTCCATATTGCGTAAAATCTAAACCGGGCATTGAACCTTCCGCTTAAAATTTCCGTAATTTAAAGTATGGTAAATCGGATATATCTGACGGGTTTTATGGGGAGCGGGAAATCCACCGTAGGGAAATTACTGGCAAATAAAATCGGCTACGATTTCAGGGACCTCGATGATGAAATTGAAGAGCGGGAAAATCTTAGCATCCCACTTATTTTTTCAAAAAAAGGAGAGAAGTATTTTCGGGAAACAGAAAGAAGGGCTTTAGAAGAAATTTCCTTACGGGAAAGAATTGTTATTTCTTGTGGTGGCGGCACACCCTGTTTTTTTGACAACGGTGAATTTCTTGAAGAAAACGGTACTGTTATTTTCCTTGATGTTTCTCCGGAGGAATTAAGCGCAAGACTAAGAGCCGAGTCCGAATCCCGCCCTCTCTTGAAGGAATATCCCGGGGAAAAACTCCTAGGATTTATTGAGAGGAAGTTGAGGGAAAGAAGGCCCTTTTATGAAAAAGCGGGAATCACCAT
>JAHDDF010000362.1:0-1815 GCA_020629475.1 Saprospiraceae bacterium | reverse complement strand
GCTAAATCCTCCAGCCACTCATCCGACATCCTTCCGTGGTAATTCTCGTATTCTTCCTTTTCCGCAGCTTCCCTGATCTTGGCTTTTATGGAGGCCGACGAAACGGCACAAAATGTCCAAGGTTGTTTGTGCGCCCCGGACGGAGCGGAGGAAGCGGTCATGATGATATTCTCGATTACCTGTTTCGAAACGGGTTTGTCAGAGAAAAACCGAATGGATCTTCTTTTGTCCATTTCCGCTCTAAAATCGGCGCTTCTTGACTCCATATCCTCATAGCGTATCCCGATTCCCTCGTAGGGAATAAATCCTTGCTCCTTCATAACATTACTTTAATGAACCGAAAGGCAATATTTAATCAATTATTACCTTTGTATTCCTTGAAGTGAAATCATTTTTCAAGGACTCAAAAATGGGAATTATTCCGCATCGAAAAATGTAAATCATGAAAAAATTCACCCTATTGTCTTTTCTACTAATTAGTATGCTTATTTTTTCTTGCACGGTTGACAGGACGCCGGACGGAACGGTTACCACAACCGACGGTCAAGGCGTACAAACGGAGTTAGCTTTATTCGGGGAGGGATTTGAACCGAAAAAGGCGGTAAGCTACGAGCAATTCTTGAAGGATTTTGAGGGTAAAGATTCCTTGGATGCCGTCGTGAAAGGAACCGTAGAGTCTGTTTGTCAAGCTAAAGGCTGCTGGATTAATATTATTTCCGAAGAAGAAGGTAATCCCGAAATGTTCGTTAAGTTCAAGGATTATGGTTTCTTTATGCCAAAGGATTGCGCGGGAAAAAAGGTTATCTTGAATGGATACGCATTCAAAACCATTACATCCGTGGACGAATTAAAGCATTACGCCGAGGATGAAGGGCTTTCCCAAGAGGAAATTGATGCCATCACTGAACCCGAGGAAGGCTTGAACTTTATGGCTTCGGGCGTTATATTGGAGTAACGTTTTACCGAATCACACGTTAAACACGAGAAAACACGCTGCTGCATAGGCAATATCATGAACTACGATTCCGCTAAGGAACATATCATTTCCCTCCTAACGGAAGGCTTGTCGGAGAAGCTGTACTATCACGGCTTGCACCACACTCTCGATGTATTGAACATCACGGAGGAACTTTGCGGGTTGGAGGGTGTGGATGAGTACCACACCCTCTTACTCAAAACGGCGGCATTGCTTCATGATAGCGGTTTTATCGTAAATAATAAAAACCACGAAGAGGAAGGCTGCACCATTGCCCGCCGGATTTTACCCGGATTCGGTTATACGGAAGGGGAGGTAGAAGTAATTTGCGGCATGATAATGTCCACCAAAATCCCCCAAAGCCCAAAATCCTTTTTTGAGGAAATAATTTGTGATGCCGACCTTGATTATTTGGGAAGGGATGATTTTGAAAAGATTGGAAACTCCCTATTCAAGGAACTGGAGGCGTATGGTGTTTTATCGGATATTAGGGAATGGAATAAAATTCAAGTTTCGTTCTTAGGAAAACACAGTTATTTTACCCCAACGAACATTTTACGGAGGGAACCGGAAAAAGCTAAAAAGCTAGCCAACCTTAAGGAATTGATTTCTAATTATTAAAAGCCATCTCGGAAATATCTTGAGATGGCTTTTTTGTTGGCTCAATTAGTTGAATCTGTTGCTGGATTTTCAAATAGGGTACTCCTCTAAAATATTGTTATTCAGACGTTAGACGCTAGATGTATTGACAAATAATCTTAGGGGTATTTTTGCCTTGGAGAGGCAAACAATGATTTGAAGGCAATTTGCAATATAAAATCAAGCGCCATAGGTGCGAC
>JAHDDF010000361.1 GCA_020629475.1 Saprospiraceae bacterium | reverse complement strand
AAATAAGCGTAGTAAATTTCATCCGTACTTAGTACTTGCTAGGTAACGGAAGTATTGGCTTCAAAACCGGATACGGTCACTACGTTTTCCGTTCCGTCACCCGTAAAGCCATCCGAGACTACGGTATAATTATCCGCTTGGAATTCCCCGTCCACAAAAGCACGGATTCGATAAAAATTCTCCATCCCTTCCGGATCATCCCAATAAGCCGACAGTGCCAAATCATCATCACCGCCAAAAGGATTCCCGCCAAACTCAAAAACACTGATGCTATCCAATGAAACGGGAACGGGAACGATAGCATTTGCTTCATAAGATTCCCCATTCGTTTCCACGGTCAAGGAAAATGAGTCCCCGGGATCCGCGGTAATTCCTTGGACCACGTATATCCCGGGGGATGACTCAATGAAACCGTATGAAACACTTTCGCTATCCTGAATTGATATTTCAGCACCTGAAATCATTTCAGGGAGTGAATTATCATAGAAATCATTCGTCTTGGAGATATACACTTTTGCTTCCCCTGTCCCCGCATCCAAAAAGCTTTCGATCACCACTCTGGATTCCGTAGTTTCCAAGTCCAATTCAATGACATCCTCACAGGAATAAAACAAAATCATTCCCAAGAAAAATGCTACTATATATTTAAATTGATATTTCATTTTTATTCGCTTTAATATTCAATTAAGAATCACCCTTCTTTTTATCTTAAAAACTAGCTATACTAAGCAATTTTGTCGCTGCCTTCGAATGAATCATTGAAAATGTGGATAAAAGACGTAAGATTTATGATGTAAGACGTCACTTTATTATTCAGCACTAATCTAGTCTTACGTCTTACGTCTGATTATTAAAATCTTAGACAATTGACCTGCTCGAAAAAAGCAACATAATTACTTAGTATAGCCTAAAACTTAAAATTCCAAGTCACTGAAGGCACTGCGCCGAACAAGGCTAAACGAGTGGCTTCCGTAGCGCCCGCCGCATTGGCATCAAAGGTGATGCTATAGGCGTTTTTCCTGTTGTAGACATTGTAAATGGAGAAATTCAAATCGCTAGCGAAGCGCTTACGCTCCTTCAGTTTCCAAGTCAAACCCAAGTCCATCCGGTGGTAATCCGGCATCCTGTCACCGTTTCTTTCGGAATAAAGGCTCACCAAATTACCGTCGATGAAATACTTTCCGTTGGGGAAGGTTACGGCATCTCCCGTATTGTATACCCAGCTTGCGGAAAGTGATATTTTCGGGTTAATTTGGTAAATACCCACGACGGAAATATCGTGCGTTCTATCCTGTCTCGCGGAAAACCATTCACCGTTCCGAAGTTCATCATACTGCCTTTCGGATTTACTTAAGGTATACCCGACCCAGCCCGTGAACGCGCCCTTTGTCTTTTCCAAAAGGAATTCGATTCCGTAAGCCCGTCCTTTCCCGAAAATCAATTCGGATTCAATATTCTCGTTTCCGAAAATTTCCGCACCATCCTCGTAATCAACGGTATTTTGAAGATTTTTATAATAAACCTCCGTACTGAATTTGTATTGATTGTTCTTGAAATTCCTGAAATACCCTACCGCTACTTGGTCAGCCAAAGTAGGTTTTACCAAGGGACTGCTAGGCACCCAAAGGTCCGTAGGAGAACCCGAGGTAGAATTGGAAAGCAGGTGCAAGTATTGGGCATTACGGTTATAACTCAGCTTCAAGGAGCTCACCTCATCCACTAGATACGTCGCCGAAAAACGAGGCTCAATATTCAAATAGGTATTGTAGAATTTACCGCTTTCGTATTCCGTTTCCGTAAGGACATCATCATTGGCATCAAAGGTTTTTTCCGTGTAGGGTCCGATATTATGGAAGGAGCTTAAACGCGCACCATAATTCAGGAATAATTTATCCGATACCTTCTGCTCATTGGCGATATAGATACCATTTTCCATAGCATACTGCCTTTCCGCGGAACTTTGCACCTCTTCATCAAAGGAAAAAACGGAGGGTTGAAAACGGTGATAAATCCCTTGCCAACCAAAAGTTATTTCATTATTAGGATTCAAATAAAAATTATAATCCTGCTTGAGATTTATATCGTAAATGCCGGCGTCTAAATCAATATTTATACCGCCGTTATCCACATTAAAACCATAATCGTATTCGGAGTAAATAAATGAGGTATTAGAGAATAATTTATTGTTATAAATATGATTCCAACGAGCCGTAAAAGTCCGGTTCCCCCAATCAAAACCAAATTCATCCGAACCGAATACGTCACGCCCCAAATAACCGGAAATATAAACCCGATCCTTTTCCCCGAATTTATAATTCGCCTTGAGGTTTAGATCGTAGAAATACAAGGAAAAGTCATCTTCCAAAAACGGCCTTGCCACCACGTCCGCATACGTCCTTCTGCCGGAAACGATAATAGATCCCTTGTCCTTTACGATAGGACCTTCCAAGGTCAACCGGGAGGAAATCAAACCGATCCCACCGGAGCTTTCCCATTTTTTCATGTTCCCGTTCCGCATCCTGACATCCATCACGGAGGAGGCACGACCACCGAATTGGGCAGGAATCCCGCCCTTGTACATTTTCACGTCCTTAAGGGCATCCGAATTAAAAACGGAGAAAAACCCGAGGAGGTGGGAGGCATTATAAACAGGTGCCTCATCAAATAAGATTAGATTCTGATCCGCGTCACCGCCCCTCACGAAAAAGCCGCTTCCTCCTTCGGAGTTAGCACTTACGCCGGGAAGGAGCTGCATCGTCTTTACGATATCCTGTTCACCAAAAATCACGGGTATTTTCTTTGCCTCTTTGATGTCCAGACTAAGAACACTCACCTCCGTATTGGTAACGTTTTCGTTCTCGTTTTCCGCAAGGACCACTACTTCCATCATTTGAGTGGAAACGGTAGTAAGCTCCACGTCCTTGGTCATATCACCGTTCAAATCCACCACCAAGCTATCCGTTTCGTAGCCCACGTAGGAAAAATAAAGCGTTTGCTTTCCTTGGGGAAGGGTAATAGAGTAAAACCCGTATTCATTGGTATTTACGCCTTGGGACGTCCCTGCCACGGACACCGTAGCGTAAATGAGTTCCTCTCCCGATTCGGCATCCCGTAAATGCCCGCTAATGCTATGCTCTTGCCCTAACGCAAATTGGGACAACAGCATTAAACCCGGGTATCAAGTTGTTCATGCCAATCATTTTGTATTCGATTTCGCTAATTCTTTGGGTAATAAGACTCCAATTAACGCCGATTTAATACCCCGAAAACCTTCATTCTTACCGAAATGGACAAAAGGACCCCTGAAGTGCACAAGAGCACAAGTGAACCTCAAGGGAACTCGAGACAGAAAAGGACTGTTATGGACGAAAAACCCTAAATCATGCAAGGCATTATTTTCATCGGGCTACAAGGCAGCGGGAAATCCACGTTTTACAAGGAGCGCTTTTTTAATTCCCACATGAGGATTAGCCTAGACCTTCTAAACACGAGGAACAAGGAACGGCAGTTCTTGGAAAAGTGCTTGGATTTGCAACAAAGGGTGGTCATTGACAATACAAACCCCACCAAGGAAGAAAGGCTAAAATACCTGGAGAAATTCAAGGAACGGAAGTACGAGACCATCGCCTATTACTTCCAATCCAAATTGGAGGATTGCAAGGAAAGGAACCAGATAAGAACAGGAAAGGAGCGAGTTCCTGAAGCGGGCATCCTTGCCACCTACAAGCGCTTGGAACTTCCCGGAATGGATGAAGGTTTTGATAAAATATTCTATGTTGAAATCAAGGAAAACAACTTTGAGATAAAGGATTGGAAAAATGAAATTTGACGACCTCGACAAGCAAATGCGGGTATATGAAACAGCAAGTGATAATTGCGTATTACCCGGCATCTACATGGTAGCAAGAATTGACGGAAGAAGTTTTACAAGGCTCACTAAGGAAGTGCACTCTTTTGAGGCTCCTTTTGATGAACGGTTCCGGGATATGATGGTGGAAACAACAAAACACCTCATGAATTGTGGTTTCCAAGTTATTTACGGTTATACGGAGAGTGATGAAATTTCCTTGCTTTTTGCTTTGGAGGAAGACACGTTCGGAAGAAAGACAAGGAAGTTTAACTCCGTATTAGCGGGGGAAGCAAGCGCTAAATTTTCCTTGATGCTCGGAGACATCGGTGCCTTTGATTGTAGGATTTCACAGTTGCCCTCAACCAAAAAGGTGGTAGATTATTTCCGTTGGCGAAACGAGGACGCTTGCCGCAATGCCTTGAACGCGTATTGTTATTGGACAT
>JAHDDF010000360.1 GCA_020629475.1 Saprospiraceae bacterium | reverse complement strand
TTGTAGGACGACTATAGTTACCAATACTGCAGTCGTCCAACACCAAGGCAAAGAAGAACCAAAAATGAAAATCCTTTTGGTGCTTCTGTTTTTTGATTATTTTAGAATTTCAAAATCACGAAAAACATGATATCGGTATAACTACCTATTGGTCCTACCAATACATTAAAACTAACCTCATGAATAAGTATTTCATATGCTTTTTGTCTTTTATTGCACCGTTCTATTCAATAGGACAGATCAATTTTTTGTCGCTTGGAAAAGAGTATTTTTTAGAAATTGATGTAAATCAATTGAAGTGCGATGATCTTGACGCGGAGAGTACGAAAGAAAAGATAAAAAACTTTGAGCTGTACCATTTTAAAAATGATCAATATGGCAAACTATTTCTGAAATTAGATTCAATCCGAGACAAAAATGACTTAGATCAATTCCAATATTTAAAATTATGTAAAGACCTTTCGTGTAAAATATTTCCTTCTGATGAAATACGTGCGAAATTGGTTTTTTGGTGGCTTATAAAAATGAGTTTTAATACTCAGCTCTTGTATGATGATTATTCGATTTATATTTTTGTATCATCAGAGAATGAATTCCAAAATATTCCAAATTTTCGATATGAAGATCAAATTTACATAGACATTTCTTCTTGGTATTTTAAATCGACAAGTAGAAGGAATCTTTCCTTATATACACCAATTCAGCATTCTTATTTAGGGGAGATATTGTGTTTTTCTCCTGAAAAATTATTTGATAAAAAAATCTTTGAAAAGAATAAAGAATACTCCTTTGAAAAAGGTACTGATTTGAAATTGAAATTAAATTTTAGCTCTGACATAGAATATTATTGTGAAATTTACCCAAATCATAACTTTAAAAATTACCACTTTGTGTCCAATTTGAATCGAAAAGAAATTTTAAAAAAATTTAGACCGATATTAAATGGAAGAAGTAGAGACCACAGTATTTCTTTTATTTTAAGGTTTGTTCAAGAGTGTATAATTTCCGTAACAGATGAAGAAAGATTCGGTAGAGACTACTTCCAACTCGCGGAGGAAACTTTATACAGAGGAGAAGGAGATTGTGAAGATAAATCTATTTTGTTTTCCTATTTAATTCAAGAAGTACTTGGTCTAGAAACCATAATTATTGAATACAAAGGTTCTCTAACAAGAGAAGGGCATGTTAATGTTGGAATTATTTCGGATGGCACTCTAAGCACAAAGGAAACATTTGAATATAAAGGTAGAAAAATAATAATCTGTGAAACAACAGGATTATTTGACTTGGGAGAGGCGGTAGATAGGAGTGATATGAAAATACGGATGCATGATGTGAACGCTCCTTTTGATGATTGCATTGATTATTGATCTAATACCCCTCAACAAAACTTTTTTTCAAGCCCACCCAACCCTTTCCAAAACACCCTCCGTCCTTACCCTTGAATGCGCCACACAGAAGTTGCGACGATGTGCTGTGGTTGCGATATGCGGTGGTTGTGATGCGTTGTGGTTGCACCACAACACCTACAACACCATAATTAAAAAACCGTTATCATCATGAAAAAAGGAATATCCTTAATCATCACCCTTACCGTTATCGGTACCATCTTCCTCACGGGCTGCTTGGAGGATAAGTGTAAAAACGAAAGAACCTACACCTACTACGAGCCCGTTTACATGACCTTCGAGGAGATCAGGATTCCCATCCAAAGCGAGGCACCAAGAACCTTGGAGAATCCCGGAAAAATGTTCTTCTACGGAAATTATATGCTTGTAAATGAAATCCGGGAAGGGCTTCACGTCATCAATAATGCCGACCCCGCCAACCCCGTCATTGAAAAGTTTATCCCCATTCCCGGAAACGTGGATATTGCCGCAAAAGGCAACACCCTTTATGTAGATAACTACATGGATTTATTAACCCTTGACATCACGGACATCCTGAACCCCGTACTCAAGGACCGAGATGAAAACGTTTTCGATAATTTTTACTCCCCGAATAGCGTAGGCGTTATCACCCATTATGAAATGACGGAAATCAAAGAAACCATCGATTGCAACCATTACTATTGGGGTGTAGATATATTCGCCAATGATGATGCAGGTGGTGTTTTTATTAACGAAGCTACCGGCGGCGGAGCTACCGTCAACGTCGGGAACCAAGGCGGAAACCTTACCATCGCCGGCTCCATGGCAAGGTTCGGTATTAGCGGCGATCACCTTTATCTTTTGGATGATTCCGAAATGATTGTTTGTGATATTACTTCCCCTTCCAATCCGAATATCCTCAATAGCGTTTGGGTAGGCTGGGGCATCGAGACCATTTTCCCGCACGGCGATCACCTCTTTATTGGTTCACAAACCGGCATGTACATCTTCGACAATGCCGTTCCTACACAACCCACGCAGCTTTCCGTTTTCGAGCATGCACGTGCTTGTGATCCCGTTTATGTAAGCGGCAACTATGCTTACGTTACCCTAAGGGACGGAACACCCTGTGAAGGATTTGCCAATCAAATGGAGGTTGTGGACATCACGGATTTAACCAACCCTACCCTTCTTCGCTCTTACCCGATGCAACACCCGCACGGTTTGTCCATCAACGAGGATAGACTTTACCTCTGCGAAGGAGCGCATGGTTTGAAGGTATTCGATAAAACAAACCCGAATGACGTAACCGAAATCGGGAAACGTTCCGGATTTGATGCCTTCGATGTTATCTCCTTGACCCCTGAAAGGGTAATGGTTATCGGTTCCGACGGTTTCTACCAATTCGATACCACCGATCCGAATAATATCCAAGAAATAAGCTTGATTCCTACGAGGTAGGAAAGTCTCAAGCTAAAATTATCAAAAGAGATGAAACACCTTATCATCATACTGTTACTCCTACCTGCCGCTTTTGCGGTGGGTCAGGAGTCCGTTTCAAAGAAATGGTACAATGCCATTAACGTTGGTACCAATATCGGAACCGATATTTACGACGAAAGAAAAATCGGGGTCGATATCCGCTATTCCGCGGGATGGGATTTCAAGCCCGCCTTGAAAATTGGTGCCGGTATCGGATTCAGTTTATACGATTACCAACCCAATGCCTTCATACCCTTGTACGCTGAAATTACGGGAGATTTTAACCAAAAGAAAATCCGTCCTTTTTACCATACTGAAGTGGGTTACGGTTGGTGGCTGAAAGAAAACGAGTGGCAACAATACGAAAACAAGCCCGGCGGTGCTTACTTCCGTCCCTCCTTGGGTTTGAAATTCACCAACAAGAGCGGTCTTGCCACTTCTGTCAACTTCGGTTACCAATTACAACACGCGGTTTTCAAGCGGGATTATACTTGGGACGATTGGGTTTGGTTAGAGGACGAAACCCGTATCATGCAGCGTTACTCTATTCGGGTAGGATTTGTATTTTAGACTGTCAGAGGATTTATGGCTTTCTTATAAAATCCAAAAACAAAGCCGTCTAAAAATCTAAAAAAACCAGTGTTCGGAAGGAAAAAGACATATAGCAATAAGGATTTGATCCAAGGGTGCGCCAAGAATAGCCGGCGGCACCAAGAGGCATTGTACCGGCAATATTTCGGTGGGATGACGGGATTGATCCTGCATTATGTCAAGGACAAGGATAAAGCCTTGGAAATCGTGAACGAAGGTTTTTTGAAAGTATTCAAGAAGATACATACGGTAGAAGACCCCGAGGCGCTAGCGGGCTGGATCAAGACCATCATGATGCGTACGCGCGCGGATTATTTCAAGAAAAACAACAAGTATCTCAAGGCGGTCATCCTTGAGGAAGTCAAGGACGACCGCTTCGAGAATTCCACGATGGAAGACCTCTATTTCAAGGACATCGTTAGGCTTTTGGATAAACTTCCGCCGGCTACGGCGGAGGTATTCCGCTTGTATGCCATCGAGGGATTCAAGCATGACGAGATTGCCGAACAATTGGGTATAAGCGCCGGTACATCAAAGTGGCACTTATCCGCGGCACGACAGAAATTGAGGGAATTAATTGAGCAATTTTACGATAGGGAGAGAAATGTCGGATAAATCTACATATAACACGGACAAGGGCTTTGAGGATCAAGGCTGGAAGGGCATGGAAGCCCTCTTGGACAAGGAGATGCCCGTAAACCGGAAGAAAAGAGGTTTGTGGTGGTTTTCCCTACTATTCCTTGGAATGGTGGGCATTGCCGCGTATTTGGCTATTGGTGTAAAAGAGGACAATAGGGAAGCCCTTAATAACCCGGGCACTAATACTCCCGAAATATCAAATGAAATTCAA
>JAHDDF010000359.1 GCA_020629475.1 Saprospiraceae bacterium | reverse complement strand
AGAGCTTGGCGTTTCAAGGTTATTTCTTGGAATAATCTACTTGAAAACGCGACCATGAGCGGAAGCCATGTGGCTTATGACGAGGTAAGTGTTTATGATGGTGCCGAAGGCACGGAAAACGGAAAAACCGTTTACAAATTCGATAATGCGGATTATAGCGAGACGGAGAAAGACGGAAATGTTTTATATCCTTTCGTTCCAAGATATACGGATGAGACTTGGGGAAATATCCTTGAGCAGACGGTTTACAAATCCACTACTTCCGGATTTAAACCCATTCAATCCACCTACAATGAATACGAGGAGGTAGCATTACCGGGAACGGAATCCTACAACGACGGTAATCCCATGATTATGGGTTCCACTGTAGGTTCAAGACATATTTCAAATTGTCCTTCCTGTTATACTTCCACAGGTGCAAAGCGATATACTTTCTGGCCATTTTACTACAAGTCAAGATGGTTTACCCTAAAAGAATCCCTAACCGTTATCCACGGTGAAAACGGCAATGCCAATGCGGAAACCAGAACGTCATATGAATACCGTAACGATTGGAAGCACTTTAACCCGACTAAGGTAACCACCACGGGTTCAAGCAATCGAGCCTACATTGTTGAAACGGATTATGTGCATGACTTTACGGTGGATTGGACCAACGTTGATGGTCCTACCCAAGAGCAGGCGAAAGCCATGCTTGAAATGCAAAATCGTAATATCCACGGTGTTCCCGTGGAAACGAGAAATTACATCAAGGACAGCGGTCGTCCGGCGGAGTTGATTTCCGCTACGGCAACCACTTACCGCCTTGAATCCGCTTCCAATAAGATTCTTCCGGTTCAGACTTGGATGACGGAAATGACCAACCCTATTCCGGAGGCGGATTACGTAAAATTCTCCTTGGATGCCAACAATGAAATCCTAAGGGACAATCGCCAAAAATTACAAGGAACCATTCAGTCTTATGACGCGAACGGAAACATCCTTTCCTATGCCCGTACCCACCATGATGCCTCTACCTTTATTTGGAACAGCGAAGGTTTGTTGCCAATGGCGAAAGTAGCCAACGGAGCCATCGAGCAGGTAGCTTTTACCTCCTTCGAGGAAGACGGATTAATGCAAGGGAATTGGAGCCTGAACCAAGCCGTTCAGATTACGGATACGGATGCACAAACCGGCCAACGCTCCTTGGATTTGAACGGTGGCGATGTGCAAGGACCACAACTTCCCGCCGGTAAATACCGCATGACTTTCTGGGCGAAAAACGGGAATATTACCCTTGCGCTTCCGGGTGTCGGATTCCAAATGCTCACTTTCGGGAATGAGTGGGAATTCAAGGCAGTGGAATTTAATTCCGATGGCACCAGCTTCCCTACGGTTTCAGGTGATGCCCTCTTGGATGAGCTTCGTCTTTACCCGGAGGATGCCCTAATGGAAACCTATACTTTCGATGCGGATACCCGTCAAATCACGGGCAGTAATAATACCAATGATATCAAGGCTTCCTACGTGTATGATGTCTTCAATCGCTTGAAATTCGCGAAGGACCAAGACGGGAATATCATTGCGGGTTACCAATACCTTTACGGCAACCAAAGCCCTGACGGTAGAAACAAGGTAATCGTAAAAACCGCCTTGACCGACGGCTTAACCAACGAAGCAAGTTTTGATTCCGATTTTGCGGCTCTTCCCCAAGACTTAAAGACGGAATCCGTAGCCTATACGGATGGTTTGGGCAGAACCGTTCAACAAATCGCCGTAAAGGCATCACCGCTTAAGAACGATGTGGTGAGCATCCAAAAATATGATGCCCTAGGACGCGAAACGCATGCATTCCTTCCGTTTACGGTACAAGGGAACAACGGTGCATTCGTAAACAATGCACAAACCCAACAGCAGGCTTGGTACTTGAGCAATCCCTATAATACGGACACGGACGAGTTTATCAAGGAAACTTCCGCTCCTTGGGCGGTTACTGATTTTGAGCAGAGTCCGATGGCACGTCCGGTTGAGCAAGGTGCGCCGGGTCAGGCATGGCAGTTGGATCAAAATCACACCATGAGAAGTTCCTACCACGTTTACGATGGTTCCGACCAAGTTCGTGATTTCAGGAATGATAATTTCTTCTTGCCGGGTAATTTGATCAAGGTCATTACCAAGGACGAGAATAATAATGAAACCACCACCTTCACGGATTTAGAGGGAAGAACGGTGCTTGTCCGTAGAAAATTAGTGGAGGAAGGTCCGAATCAATTTACGAGCGGTCCATTGAAGTACGCGGATACTTATAACGTTTACAACGATTTCGGTATGTTATGGGCGGTTATTCCACCGGAAACCACCCAGTCCATGAAGGATTCCGGGAATTGGGATTGGCAATTGCCTTCCTACGCGGGTGACGTTTACGTATATGAATACGACCAACGTTTCCGCTTGAAGAAAAAGACCCTTCCGGATGCGGGAAGAACCGCTTATGGTTATGATCGCCGTGATCAATTGATCCTTACCCAAGACGAAAACCAAGCATCCGACGAGAACAATCCGGAATTCAATTATACCAAGTACGACCGCTTGGGTAGGGTAGTGGAAACAGGGATTTATTCCCCCAAGGATTTGCCGGGAGCTACGCTTGTAGGCATCGGTCCTAATATTCCGGCTTTCCCGGATGATTTACCGACCTACGAGGTACGTGACGCCAATGGACTGTATGGTTATTCCAACCAAGCATTCCCTACGCTTGCCACCGAGGAAACCGCGATTTCCTACTACGATGATTACGATTATGATTCCAACGGAAGCATGAATTCCGCTGACCCGAGTTACCGTGTGGCACCGCCTTACGCCAATATTCCTGCCGAGGCATTCGACCGGGTGCAAGGACTATTGACGGGAACCAAGGTGAAAGTCCGTGAAACCGGGCAATGGCTCCGTACGGTTACTTTCTTCGATGATCGCCATCGTGTGGTACAGGTACGTGCCGGAAACCACCTGAACGGTGAGGACATTACCTCCACGGAATACGATTTCGCGGGAAGGGCATTGAAGACCGTCAGGGAGCACAGCATCGTAAAAACCGATGGCACTATGGGTACGTCCCTTATCCGTAACGGATTTAAGTACGATCATGCAGGTAGAGTAACCCGCGTGTATCAAAAGGTGGATGATGATCCGGAAATCACCTTGAGTTCAAGTGAGTACAATGAATTGGGACAATTGATTGAAAAGAATCTACATTCCAAATTCCATAGCGGAAGTAATTTACTTCCCTTGAATGAGCCATTCTTGCAATCCATTGATTACCGTTATAACGAGCGCGGTTGGTTGACTCAAATCAATGAGGTAGACGCGCCTATCGGGAAAGCAATTTCCTTGTATGATTCCCAAAAGGAATTGGAAGAGGTAAAGAACGTTTACTTGCGGGTTTTGCATGACGCCAATAGCCAGGAGGCAAAATTTGAATTGAGTTTTGAATCCGAAATCAGGGAAAAAGATACTGAAACTTTCCAAACCAAAACTACGACCAAAACCATTACCAAGGCTCCGGCTACAACCACAAGCATGACGGATGAGATTTGGGTGGATATGTCGGATTATGTAGTGAGCGGAAAGGTTACTTTGGAATTGGCATTAAAGGAATTGGAAATCCGATTGTTGAATGCCTTGAATGAGAACGGGGTCACCTCGCCTGAAAAATCCAAGGCGATACTGAAGGAGGCACTGTCCTTGGCTAGCTCAGAATGGCGCCGGACCTTAGGCTCCTTGGATACGGATGCTTTTGACCTGTTCAGTCAACGCTTGTATTACAATACCTCTAATTTCCATTTACAATCCGATGCCCAATACAACGGTAACATCAGTAGTACCGTTTGGCGTGTGGCGGATAAGGAACGCCAGGCTTACGGCTTTACATACGATGATTTTGACCGTTTGATTAAGGCGGAATATAAATCCATTACCGAGGCTAACCAATACGTGGATCAAAAGGTATATGACGTACCTACGGTTTCTTACGATTTGAACGGGAATATCCTAGGGCTTAAACGTACCGGTCCCGAGGCAATGGCTCAGGCGCCCGATAATCCATTGATTGACGACCTGACTTACACCTACGATGGTAACCGCTTACTAGGGGTAGCGGATGCCGTAACTCTAGTGGAAGCCGGCTTCAAGGACGGTGATCAAAACATCGATTACGAATACGATTCCAACGGTAATTTGGTAACCGACCGGAACAAGGGCATAGAAACCGTTACCTACGACCGGCGCAACCTTCCCGTTAGAATGGATTGGGGTGATGGCAGGGAAATCCGT
>JAHDDF010000358.1 GCA_020629475.1 Saprospiraceae bacterium | reverse complement strand
TTTTGTAAAATTTACTATTTTAAGCACACTCTTAGAACCAATCCAATCGAAGCATGAAGTTCCTGTCTTTCGTCAGTGTTTGCTTACTGTTTGCTATCCAAGTATTACAAGCGCAAAACATTACCACATTAATCCCTACCAATACCGCTACCCACACCGCCGTACAAAACGGCGACTGGTTTAGTTCCTCCACTTGGGATACGGGTTCCGTTCCCTCGGATGCGGCAATCGTGGTGATACCGGCAGGGCTTACCGTGACCTACGAAGGACAATCCTCCGCGCATATTTTTGCCATTCGTGTGGATGGTACATTTATTTGCCGACAAACCAATAGTTCAAGTTATAGTTCCTTGAAGTTTGACACCTTCGTGGCAACGATGATGTCCTCGGTTCAATTCTTGGCAAACACTGCCGGCGACGGGAACATATATACCCTGATTTCCCCATTTGATATAGAAGCCCATAAAAACGGAACCAGCGGTTTTAGCCAACCTTGGAACACCGCCGCTATTAACCATTATAGCGATGGCGCAACGGTTTACCAAGTAGAAAAAGAAGTGGGTCCGGATAGCCGTTTTAATTCCTATGCCGAAGCCTTAGCCGGAAATACTTCCGTAACGGAATTATCAAGAACCTTGTACGATGATGGGGTCGGCGTGACCGGGAGATACGGATGGGACCCTACTCAACTTTCCTTGGGCATTATAACCATGGGAGAATTGGAAATAATCGGTAAGCCTAAATTGAACATGTCGAAATTGGCGGCGGATGCCCCGAACGGACAAAAGAACTTTCAAATTACCGATACGCCTGCTGGCTGGGAACCGGGGGATACGGTTGTGGTAACCCGAGGGGGGAATATTACCACACCCAATAACGGAAATGATTATAACGTCATTCAATCCGTTAACGGCAATACCTTGACCTGCGCCATTAATTTAAGTAAGAACCACGAAGGAAGACCCTCGGATAATTTACATTGTTACGCCGGGAACCTCAGCCGGAATATCATTTTTAAATCCACCAACCCCGCACAAATTCACCAGAGGGGACACCTCATGGCGATGCACAATAGTACCAACGTCCAAATCCGGAATGCTTCCTTTCAGGAAATGGGAAGAACGGATAAGTCCAGACTTTTGGATGATGTAATTTGGAAGCAATGGTTGGAGCCGCCCGTCTTCACGAGTAAAATCTCCGCACTAGGACAAGAGATATGCGAAATGGAAAGTAATCCCATGGATGAAATCACCAATTCAAGGGGTAGGTATTCCATCCACTTGCACAAGACCGGCGCTAAATCCACCGATAATATGGTGTACGTAACGGGTTGCGTGGTTTTGAATAATCCGGGTTGGGGCATTACCCAGCACGATTCCTATGCCACCGTTTCCGACAATGTAGTCGTTGGCGTTACCGGTGCCGGAATCGTTTCCGAGTCAGGGAGCGAATTGGGTTTTTGGGACAATAATCTCGTAATGGACATCAACAACGGGCACGGTTACGATAAGTATCTTTCCGCCTTATTCCATGATGATTATTTGTATTCCGGCCAAGGGCTAGCCATGAAGGGACGTGGCGTAATTTGCCGGAATAATGTTATTGCGGATGCGCGTGAAGGAGTCGGTATTATTAATATGAACCCTTCTATTAGCAACCACGATAGGGTAGATCCCGAGGCTTTGGCTACCTTCCGCCCGGGATATGAGTTCGATCAATTCCCCTTGGACAAAAACGGGTATAGCAGCGAAGGAGACGGCGTTATGCCGGTCGAGGTGGCATTAATTATGGAAAATACGACGGTCATTGATTGTTATCAAGGCTTACGTTCCATTGAAAGGGATATGGGCGTCAACCATGAGTCCCGTTCCGTTTTTGACGGATTTATTTGTTGGGGCGTGAATCAGGGCTTATCCATTGTTTACCAAGCGGATTATTCCTTTAAGGATGTTTTTATTTCAGGTAACGGTAGTGCCTCTTCCGTCGGATTATTTTTATGGAAGCATTCCCACAACCATGTTTTTGAAAATATAAAACTAGCCGATTTGGGCTACGGAATAATGGTTTCAAAATTGGTGGAATCCGGTAGTGGCGCATTAAAAACCCGGAACAACGGATTTACGCCTTGGTATTTAATTGATTTAACGACCGAAAATGTAGGAAGCTTATATCAATTAACCAATGACCCGCCTACCTCTACCGTCCCTTATACCGAACATGGTGATAATCCCGTTCATTTAAGTAGTTCCGAATTGGTGGATAGACCCCTAACGTTTACGATTTTGGATTCCACGGAATTGGTAGTGGATTATTCCACCAATGATTTTCGTTTTGAAATAGACGGAATTATTACGGATGACCTAGGAAGTTATAAAATGGGTATTGAACAAGCGGAAGCCCAAGGCACTTTGCGTTTGGAATATCCGAGTCGAATTTATGAATTTGCCTCCCAAGCAAAGTTCGAGGAATATTTACAAAATAACGGTGTTTATTATGATAATACTACCGGCGAATATTATTTCATTATTAATGAAGTTTTACCTAATAGAAGAAGCTTCGAATACACAAGTTTCCCGGTTCGTATTACAATATTAAACCCGCCGGCTTCCGCTGTTTATGCATCGCCTTTATCGGAAACGATTACCTGTCTGAATCACATTATTAGCCGGCAGGCAAGCGTTACCCAAAGTAGTACGCAAACCGGTTTGTCATTTGATGGGGTAAGCATTGATCCTTATGCGGCTAAAGCCATTGACGGGAATAATAACGGTAGAATAAATTGCCAACGTCACCAGCAAGGATTGTTACCCGTAGGAAGTTTTTCACAAACGAATGTAGAATCCGAGCCTTGGTATGATTTGGATTTAGGTGAAGAAAAACTGATTGATTATATTGATATATGGAATACCGTAGAAATTAACGGAGCGGACATGGAAACCAATTCAACGCATTTCCAAAACTTTTATGTCCTCATTTCCGATAATCCCTTCGGAACCGCTGATTTAGCCACGGCACGAAGCCAAGCCACTCATGAATATTTTGTGGGGCCTTCGGCTAACACCAAAAGGAAAGAGTCATTTAATAATTTGAATGCCATCGGCAGGTACGTCCGTATTCAAGCGGTAGGCACTACCATGCTTAAATTGGCTGAGGTAGAAATTATCGGGAAACAAAACCAGCCGGTATTACCCGTTGAATTAAGCGTATTCTCCGCCAAGGCGGATCCCGTTCGTGAATTAACAAGTAATTTAAAATGGATAACCCTTCAAGAGATTAACGCTTCCCATTTTGAAGTACAGCACAGTACGAACGGGCGCGAATTCAAAACATTTGAAGAAGTGGAAGCCCAAGGAAATTCTAATGAGGTACATGAATATAAATTGGAGCACCTAGAGCCAAAAATCGGGTTGAATTATTATCGTTTAAAGATGATAGGCCAGGATAATTCTTTTGAATATTCCCCGGTTAAAGTCGTCCGTTTTACCCAGCCTAATAATTTTTCGGTTTATCCAAATCCTTCCAAAGGTGTTTTCAATATTGAATTAGAAAGGGAACAGTGGTTGGAGAAAATTGAAATATACAATGAATTGGGACAATTGGTCTTTACCGAAAAAATAGCAAGGGAAATACAACGATTTAATATTCAACCGGAATTGCCCAAGGGAATTTATAACCTATCCATTTTTACGGAAGGGAATCATAGGTTGAATCAGGCGATTATTATTCAATAGGAAAGAACTATCTCTGATTAAAATATCATAGTTTTTATAAGCGGGACACCCGAAAGGAATTCTTTCGGGTGTTTTTTAATATGAAATAAGATTTGCTTATCGAAATAATTTCACTTTCTTAATCCTTCAATTTTAATTAAGAATCCAAAAACCCCTCCACCAACCGATGAAAATGATGCACCCCCTTCTCCATACTCGGGGAAAAACGCCCGCGTTTATAAAAACGTGATTGAATCCCTTTTTGCACCCGTTCCACCACCCATTCATCCTCCATTTCCGTTTGGTCCAGAGGAGAATCCTCAAAATTGGCGGTAGCGTCAGGGTAAAGGTAGGTGCGGAAACGCACGCGGGTTTCCTTGTGGTTTAATGGTTCTACTACGTTTAGGGAAAGCCCCCAAGGGTTGTTACCCCAAATGCCATTTTCGTTTCAAGCGCTACATCCGGCACTAAATCAGCCTGTTAGGGTGGTGGTCTCCTTGGGCGACCACCTTTGGAAGGTAAGAACGGAAAGAAATCAACTTCAAAGGGAAGTAGCGGAGATTATCGGTGTTTCAAAGCATACCATCTGTCATTGGGAGAAAAATAC
>JAHDDF010000357.1 GCA_020629475.1 Saprospiraceae bacterium | reverse complement strand
GGACGTCCGTCAGCCATACCCATTTTACCCATAAGGATTTGGATAAGGTCAATCAAGGACCAGATACCGCAACCTCCGAAGGTAAGTAGTTGTACCCACCAGTTGCTGTAACCCATCATTAGTCTGTGGATGCCGAATACACCGACGAACCAGCATACCAACGCCATAACGATTTTCTTCTGTACCGGTTTTTGCTCTGCCATAACCTGAACTTATTTTGTGTAATATTAAAAAGTGATTTATAACTCAAATATAGGTATTCCGGTGCAATATGCAACCGCCTTTTTCATGCTTTTTTTCCACCTAAACAAATGGCTAACAAGTCCTTTTTTGCTGATACCTATTCCCGAATGATGGTCAAGGGTCCCTTGAACACCGTGAAATCCTCCCCTAAGCGAAGGATATAGTAGTAGGTTCCTGCGGGAAGTTCGCGTCCTTCGTAAGTTCCATTGAAGTCATTCTCGTAGGGTTTGGAATAATAAACCTCATCCCCCCAACGGTTTAAGATGACCACGTCATTCTCCGGGAATTGGAAAAGCCAAGGAATCACCCATTCCTCGTTTTTCCCGTCACCGTTAGGTGTAATGGCATTGGGCACCACCAATTCATCATCTTCCCGCTTCTCAACCTCAACTAAAACCTCGAATTCTTGGCTACAACCATCTTCATTGGTAATGGTAACCGTATAAACCGTTGTACCCGTAGGTGTTGCCACAACAGTTGGGCAATTAGAACAATCCAAGGATTCTGGAGGTGACCAAGAATACATATATCCATCATTCTCCGTGGCATAAAGATCAGCGGAACCACCATCAAATATGGTCGTATCCGCGAATACCTCAGCCATTACGGGCTCCAATAACTGTACGAATACCGTATCATAGGAGGTACAACCCGTCGCGTTCATTACCTCCACGTAATAGAATCCTTCATCATCAAGGGTTACATCTTCCAATAAGGGATTCGAAACGGAATCAATAAATCCGTTAGGTCCTGTCCAATCATAAATCCAATCCGTTCCTACACTGGTTTGGATTTGAATATCACCCCCTACACATACGGGTGCGGAAACCGAAGTACTTAATTCAGGATAGGTACTTATTAAAACAGGAGTCGTAAGCACCTGTAAACAACCGTTGTCATCCGTGATGGTTACGGAATAAATTCCGCCTTGGTTTTCAAGGACATCGGAAAGACCCGGGTTTTGCTCATTCGAAGTAAAACCATTCGGTCCTGACCAAGAATAATCCCAATTAGGATCACCGGTAAGCGAGAATTGAATATCATCCCCTTCACAAGCCGGGCTATCATTAGCAATCGTTTCCGCTGGCGGATCAAACAATTCCAAAATGGTTTGCGCCGTGGAAGTACAACCATTTCCGTCAGTTACGGTAACGGTATATATTCCTTCATTTATGGTTTGAGCGCCGGTTACAGCCGTGTTTTGAATATTAGCCGAGAAGCCGTTCGGTCCCGACCATTCGTAAAAATCACCGCCTGAGGCAGTCAAGTTTACATTACTTCCCGGACAAACCGGTGAATCATTGCTAGCCATTGCCTCGGGTAAGGTATTTACGATAACATCAACCGAAGCCGCATTAGAACAACCATTATCATCCGTACCTATTACGGAATACGTTCCCGCATTATCCTGTCCGGCATTGGGTACTTGAGGACTCTGCAAATTACTTGAGAAACCATCAGGTCCCGACCATGCATATGAGGTGGCTCCAACACCTTCTAATAGGATCGTTTCATTTTCACAAACAGGGGAATTGGAGGAAGCCATTACATTGGGTAAGGCTAGAATCTCGACTATCGTTTCGGCTTCCCCGGTACATCCGTTCATATCCGTTACGATAACCGTATAGGTTCCCGCATTTACGAAGTCCGGATTGGCAAGCGTAGGGTTTTGTAACAATGAGCCGAAGCTTTCAGGACCGTTCCATGTATGCGTCACTCCATCCGAAGCGAATAATTGAAGCTCATCCCCCAAGCAGAGGGGGCCGTTATTGCTCGCGGTAGGCGTAGGTAATGGATTAATGGTAACCGTAGTGGAGGCAGTTGCCACACATGAATTACCATCGGTAACAGTGACCGTGTAAGTATAATCCCCGGGTAAAATTGGGTTTACGGATACGTCTACAATCGGGCTTTGTTCCGTGTTTGAATAGCCATCCGGTCCCGACCATTGGTAATCCGTTCCTCCTGAGCCAAGCAATTGAAAATCCACGTTTTGGCAAACGGGTCCTGAATTATCCGCCGTTGCCGGAGGCAAGGTATTGACAATAATTTCCGTGGAAACGGTATCCGTACAATCGAACTCATTGGAAACAATTAGTAAGTAAGTCCCCCCGTTTGCGGGAGTAGCAGGGTTAATGCTGATATTTTGATCCGCAGAGGTGAAACCGGATGGACCTGTCCAAGAATAAGAATCATGAACGGAGGCATTGATTTGGATTTCGTCACCTTCACAAACCGGAGAGTTGTTGGTGATACTTGCTTCAGGTTTTGGATGGATAACGACTTCCGTGGTTGCGGTATCTCTACAACCATTGACGTCACCCAAAATCACTTGATAAGTTCCTTCGGCCGATTCCTCAGCAAACGGGATGGTCGGGTTTTGAAGGTTACTCGTGAATCCATTGGGTCCCGTCCATTCATAGGAGGTACTTGCATTTACCGATAATTCCAAAGTCTCAAAAGGACAAATGGGCGAATTATTACTTGCGGTAGCAACCGGTAAATCGTTAACCGTCATTACAATGGAGCTTCCGAAATAGATACATTCGTTAGCCGTTCCGTTAAAGGAGAAGACGTCTCCGTCCTCGATATCGGAAGTCGTATAGGAATTATTGGGTCCTTGATAAACGGAAACCCCGTTTTGGAAAAATTCATAGAAAATATATCCCGGTTCACCGGAAAAGGTAACAATATCTCCTTCGCAAATGATAGTATCCGAGGCCATTAAAGGAATCGTATCCGAATTATTTCCTAGTGCAAAAGCAGGGAAAGTAAAATCGGAAATAAAGGGAACGGATTCAAAGAAACTCAAGCCTGAAATTGGCTCAATGCCTGCCGTTTCATCACCCGTATCTTCCCATTGCGGAATATTTTGCCAATGAACCAGTGTATTCCAATCACCATCCACCGCAGGATCATAATGAAGTTTTACTTGAGCATCATTGCTTCCGGATGCCCTTGAAATCCTATGGTAAAAGGTGGGGATAACATCACATAAAGTAGGTTCCCGGAGGTTTCTGTCAAATCCTTCCGCCGTAGCGTCCGTAAATGCCATTCTTACCTTGAATGCTCCGGGATCGGGAAGATTCATGGTTAATTCCGCAGGACGATAATAATTGGGCCAACCTACAGGGTAAAAATAGGGATCGGTAGTATTTGTTGCCCTAAGAAGACCTCCGTCCTCCAAGGCGGAAACATATCCCAGACCAATATTCTCAACGGAAGGAATATCCGGATTGAATACGCTTACGCAATTGGTATCCATGTGGAATTGCCTATCGTTCAATCGAAGGAAACCATCCACGTACACATCAATATCACCGTATTTTACACCTGTTTGTTCGAGGCGTAAATCATAAAAACGGGTAATATCGGTTCCTTTGATTCTTTGATCATCACCATAAAGATGCACTACGCCTACCCCTAGGGAAATGAATGCCTCATTCCCGGCGATATTCGTCCAATCATCAAAGAGGTAAATGGTATCCGTATTATGAAAGGTACCCCCATTGTAGTTTACCACTTCCTCGTGAACGGACATAAAAGCCCCATCCTTTACGGATATTAGCGCACCGTTATTTCCCAATTGCCCGAAAAGGGCTACCGGGAAAGACAAAAGGAATAGTATGGATAATATCCTTGTCATATTATTTCTCGGCACCGTTAATCGTATAATCCGAAGGAACCTCAAACTGCTTGGAGCTAACCGAAGAAGGTTTTATTGAGGAGATCTTTTGTGTCATCAGGACTTCCCCCTCAGAGCTTTCCATGACCATTTCCAAGGGGATGCCATCAATATCATTCAATTTCAGAACGGCTAACATGGAACCATTTCTTATGAATGAAGGAAAATCCGCATGGCGCAAACCGGTTGCCTCGGAAACCCAACACCTATAAATGGACTTAGGCGAAACGATTTCATAGAGCGTACACTCAAAACCGGAGATGGTCTTTGTACCCTCCAACTTCTTAACCGTACTATTTAGGGGAACCGGAAAATCAGGCTTATCCAAATGCGAGGCGGAAATTTTGTATGCCGCCTTGCTTGGTTGCTGCGAAAGGAACCAAATGGAGGATTCCCCT
>JAHDDF010000356.1 GCA_020629475.1 Saprospiraceae bacterium | reverse complement strand
CCGGAATCATCTCTTTGAAATACTCGAATTGAAAGCTTGAAATCTTTTGGAAAACACCATCTAGTTCCTTGGTCTTGCCGGCAAGGTAAAATGAAATGGCATCATCGTTTAAGGTAGTGAGTTCCGTTTGACACTTGTCCAAGTAGGTTCGTTCCAAGCATTTTTCCTTGTAAATTTTTACCAAAGGAGCCGTGCTTCGGGGAATTCCGGTATCAAGGAGGAAAATGTTGGATATGGATGTACTAGCATCCAAAATTTCTAATCCTTCTGAATTAACGGAAACGGATTTGTTCAAGTAGGAAACCAAGGGGTCTAAACCGGAGCTGTTGCCGTGGAAAAAACTTTCCATCTTAGCCAAGGCGTTTTTCAGTCCTTGAATATCCGACGTCTTACCATCAATAAAGACATCATAAATAGCGGCTACCAAAGCGCCCGAGCTACCCGCGCCGTAACCGGTAGGAATATTACTATTGAAGAATAAACCCTTTTTGAGTTCCTCTTGCAATGCTTTTCCACCCTTGATCCAACCCTTGTCTATTAAATAGGTAGCGAAGTCAGGCAAAGCCATTTGTAATCCCTTGGCTTTGTCCGCGTTTTCCTCATAATCCCAGTGTCCGTAAAATCTAGGAAAAGGAACCGCCAAGGCATCCGATCCGTGAATGACCGTATACTCCCCAAATAGCAGGAGCTTGCCGGGATATGTTTTCTTGGTGTCCATTATTCCGGCTTCCAAATGGTTTTAGCGGTAGCTACCTCCTTGCCGCTTTCTTGATGAATCATACGATGGAAATAGGTGTTGCCCCCAACTTGTTTGGCGGTACAAATGATTTCTTCCCCGTAGCGGCATTCCATTTTGAAAGATATATCCATCCGTTCCAAGGATTGGTGTTTGCAAACCTCAAAGGGAAGGGTGTTTATCATCCTTAATGAATATTGGGTATTGTTGAGGTGTTCATTCCAATCCAAATCAAACCAGCCGACTTTGAAGGTTTGGGTGTAGTCGTCAGTCGGGAAATCGACGTCATCAGTCTCGATGTCGTCAGTCTCCTGACTGACGACTAACTTCCCCGGACGCGGCAAAAACTCCACCTCCGGCATTTCAATTTCCTTGATAAAGGCGGGAATGCGCGTCATTCTTCGTCTTACGAGGTCCATCAATAACCAAGTGGAGGAAGCGCTAGCTACCATTTCTCCTTGTTCGTCAAAAACCTTGAAATCGCGGTAGGTAAGTAATTTGTCAAAGCCCGAGGGATGGGTTTCCACCGTGAATTTTTCCCCAAGACGTAAATGCCTTTTTATATCCGTGCGCTTCCGCATCAAAACCCAAGAAACGCCATGCGGCGCTAAATCCCATACGGAGATTTTCAGTTTGAGTACGTTTTGCATGGCGGATTCATGCATCATACGAGTCAGGGCAGGCACGGTCAAGTGCTTGTCGCTATCTATATCATAGGTGCCAACGGTGAATTCACCTTTATATACGATGTCAGGATGTTGCATGTGAATTTGTATTGCCTTGCAAATATATCCCGGAAGCTGTTTGTAAATTTATTTTACCACGACTTTCTTTAAGCGGCGTTCTCCGTTTGGGTGTTTTAATTCAATAATAAAAACACCGGGTTGATGATTTTTTAATTGAATTAAATTACCGGACAATTCATAAGGAATTTCTCTTCCTACTGCGTCATACATTGTTATCGTGAAATTCGATAATTCTTGATTTTTTATTTCAATAAAAAAAGCCCCTTGATTCGGATTCGGGAATATTTTTAATTCAATATTATCAACGGAATTAATGCTAACCCCAAATCCTTGATTGCTCATTCCGGGGGTAGGAATAACAGGAAGGTAAGGTCCCGTTCCGTTAGGGATTCTACCAATGGCTTGATCCGCCTCCATGCTGCCGAATTCATAGGCATCTATAATGCTTCCGTCCGCTTCGGCTAGAACCACGTTTTCACCTCCGGCGCTTAATTTAAAATCAGCGTGGAATGGTCCTTGTTCCGGTTGATTGTCGCACCAGATGAGGAGGAATCCCCCGGGTTGGATGTCATAATCAGGCAAAGGAAATTTCAAGGGAATGGAAATATTATCCGAAAGGAATTTTCCAAGGAGATTAATGGGGGAATCCCCTGAGTTATAAATCTCTACCCAATCATCATATTCGCCGAATTCATCGGCGATGATTGTATTGTTGGATGCCATAAATTCATTGATGGATAGGTTGTTATCCGGTTCCGATAAGAGGATTTGCTTGCTTTCGCAATAAGGGGACTTGTCCGTTAATCCCTCGGAATCTATGGCTTCCACGTAATAGTTGATTTCTCCTGCTGTTCCTAGGGCGGGAATATTGGCACCATAAATATTGTCGCCGGCCTCACCATCGTTATGCATACCGTCATCAAATAGTGGGATGGGTGTTTGAACCGTTCCGTTTACGGTGTAAAAAACGGAAGCGGAAGCCAAGGAGACGTCCTCGATTTTTACTTGGATATGAACGTCCTGTGAGCCGCTTAATCCTTGGTGGGAAAGTAGGCTTAAAATGGGTGCCGCATTATCGGTTTCTACTTGTTGAAGGGCGCTATTTCTTCTAAGTGTAATAAACTCTTTTATGCCGTGCGGCAGATGGTTGATTTGAATACCGTTTTCAAAATTATTATTAAAATCATTTATGGTGAATCCGTAGTCTAAAGGAAAGAAGAGATCGTCCTCAATAAATGATTCAATATTGCTTTTCCATTGGTCAATTTTAGGGAATAATTCCGCTTCGGTATAAACGGTGTTTAAAAACTCATTTAAATAATAAGAGAATTGTTTTCTGTAATGAATATTATTCATAATGCGCCAATAAATGGGGCGATGTTCGCCGCCTTGCGCCCAACTGTAAGGGTCCCGATCCGTCCATTCCCCGAACCAACGTACGCCTAGGGTATTGTCCAAGTCAAAAGGGATATATTCAAAACGCCCGGTTTCCGGGTTGTTGTAGAGGTAGAAATTATTCTTGTTGTAAATGGGGCCGTCCCAATTCCCGGTCAAAACGTCCAAGGCGATGGCTTTAAGGTAGCCTTGAACATTGAATACCTTTTCCAGTTCACATCGCAATTGGGCTTCCGGAACATTATTTAAGACGTGGATAAGTTGGGCTAAATCGGAATAATCATCCTCTTCAAGGTTGGTTTTTAATTCATAGGTTCTCCTTCCGAAATTTTCCACCTTATATGCATCAGGATTGGAGCCGAGGTAGTCCAGGTCGGCAGGGTAGAGGCATTTGTAGAGATTACCTCCATTGGGGAAACGCCGCTTGATGAATTCTTCGTCGATGTGTTCCACATTGGCATAAATGCCGAAAAAATCCCCGTTGACATACAGTTGGATATGATTGGAACGGCTAGCCGGGATTTCCATTTCCCTGCAAATGTCCCAGCAAACCTTGGAGCGGGTAATGGTGGGGTCATTATGTTCCCCGTTAAGGTTCATTTTCTCCAAATTCTCGAATTCCCTTCCCGGAACGAAGGTGTTGAATGAGATTTTGAAGGATTTTTTAGCGGAAACCAAGGAGGTATTTCCACGGAGTCTAACGCCTACGTCAAATAAGGTGTCCTTTTCGGTTCCGTCGTCAAAAATGAAAGTGGCGGGGAAGTGGGTGCCATCGTTGGGATTGTCGGTAGATAAGAGAAATTCCATGTCCTCGGCAGCCATTTCCAAATCAATTCGAGGAACGCTAGAATCATCGAAAACTCTGCCGGGGACAGGGGAATTATCTTGAGCGATTAGGGTAAACGGGATAAGAAAAACGAATAACCACAACAGCCTCATCAATCGGAATTTTATCCAATTTACGGATTTTGTTTGTAGTAATTCGAGTTGCATCTAGGACCTACTGCCGACTTTTCATCCGCTTAATTTCCTTTGCTACATTAACCGTTGTTCCTTCCAGTTCTTCGGATACTACAAGCAGGACACGTTTTTTCTTTCCGTCCTTGTAAATGATTTCTTGCCCGATTTTTAAACTTACGCCACTATTTGAGAAAGGACTAAGGTTAGGATTCATTACACCGGGAATGCGCAAGGAAATGGATTTGGCGGTGGTGTTGCGGAGGGTGAAGGAGATGGATTGTTTTGCAGTCTCAGTCGGGAGACTGAGTTCTTTCGCTTCAATATTGGTTGTTTGAGACTCAGTCTGGAGACTGAGCCTATCGGATAGGAAAAATATTCCTAGGAAGAGTACAGGCAAAAGCGCTTTCATGATTGGTGATTTTTAAGTGAAAGATGAATTTGCCTTACATACGAACCGAATAGTGGTTTTGGATTTCGGGGAGATGAATTTTATTTCTTGGCTCAATTAG
>JAHDDF010000355.1 GCA_020629475.1 Saprospiraceae bacterium | reverse complement strand
CTTCGCGCACCATATTTCACGTCCCCACGAATCGGGAAACCAACATGCGCCAACTGCGCCCGGATTTGATGAAAGCGCCCCGTAATCAATTTTACACGCAATAACATCAAACGCTCAATCTCACCGACGATTTCATATTCCAACTCCGCTTTTTTATAACCGTCCTTTTCCTTTTCGGAAACGTAAGCCTTCTTGGTTTTTCCGTTTCGGTTAAGATAATGTGAAAGATGTCCCTTGGCGGGCAATTCCCCCTTTTCCACCACTGCATAATAAACCTTTTCGACCTTACCGTCTCTAAGTAATTGACTAAGGTTCGAAAGCGCCCTCTTGGTCTTTGCCATCAAGCAAACACCGGATGCCGGACGGTCCAAACGGTGAACCACACCCAACGGATGCTTGCAATATGCTTGTCCTAAGGTATGAAGGGATGCCTCCTCCGTTTTTCCGCCTTGAACCAAAAGTCCGCCGGGCTTATTAAATAGAATGATTTGGTTGTCCTTGTGCAGGACGATGTCGCTTATTTTGATATCCATCGCCCAAAGGTAAGCGAATATGTAAACCAAGGCGTTACGAAAAATGTAAACCCTAGGATGTTTTGATGCAACGATGTAGGTTTTACATAAGTTTGCACCTTAAATGGACGTTTATATTGTGGATTAGTCCATAAGCTACGTTCAGTATGAAAACCCTTGATGAATATGAAGAAATTTTGGATATCCTTAGGATGCTTAATGTTGGGGTTCATTTCGCTTTCCGCGCAGAATGATGAATGCGAGGGCGCCATCCCGATTCCGGACCCCGTGAATTGGTGTTCCGCTGTCGGGGAGTTCTCCAATACCACGGCTACGGCTTCCGGTTTTGGTGAGGCAAGCTGTATGACCGGCGTTTCCCATGACGTATGGTTCAGTTTCATTGCCGTAGCACCGGATATTACCTTGACCATCTTGGGTAATTCAGGTGTGCAACCCGGAGGAACCTTGAACGCTGCTGATGTAGCAATGTATTCCGGTTCTTGTTCCGGTACCATCAACGAATTACAATGCGAAACGGATGCCGGGAATAACGGAATCCTAGAATTATACAAAGGAGGTTTGACGGTAGGGGAGACCTATTACTTTCGGATAGACGGAAGGTTTGATAACGTAGGAACCTTCCAACTTTGCTTGAGTAATTATAATCCACCGGTAAATCCCGGTTCCGATTGCCCGTCAAGGGCTTTCCTTTGTGATAAATCCCCTTTCGTGGTGCAATCCGTAGTGGGTGCTGGAACTGATCCTGATGAATTATTCGATTCTTGCCTAGGCGGTTTGGGTGATAATTCAGAATCCAATTCTACTTGGTTCGCTTGGACGGCAGGGACTTCAGGCTCCTTGACTTTCACCTTAACCCCGACTAATCCTGAGGACGATTTGGACTTCGTGGTATACGAATTGCCGAACGGCGTAACGGACTGCTCCGGTAAAATCGTAAGACGATGTATGGCGGCAGGGGATTTTAATTTCCCCAGTCCTTGTATGGGTCCTACCGGGCTTAGTGAATCCTCTTCGGATACTTCCGAAGATCCGGGCTGCGGTGGCGGCAATGATAATTTCGTAGCCGCATTGGATATGGTGCAGGGAACCAGCTACGCCCTTGCCATTAATAACTTTACGTCTACCGGAAATGGTTTCTCCATTGAATGGGGCGGCACCGGCGAATTCGAGGGACCAAACGCGAGAATGGAAACCGATGATATGGACAATACTATCTGTATCGGGGATGATATTACGCTTTCGGATGTCTCCACGACCAATCTAGGAACCATTGTCGGTGTTTCTTGGAATTTCGGTGTGGATGCTTCCCCCGCTACGGCGGGAGGTGAAGGACCGCATACGATTTCCTACAATTCCATCGGTACCAAATCCGTGGTATTGACGGTGGAGAATAGCTTAGGTTGTATCGTAACGGAAATCGTAGAAATCGTAGTAGAGCCTTGCTGCTACACGGAAAACGCGATGGGGCTTTCTACGGTCATTAATGAATTGGATTGTTTCGATAATCCTGACGGAACCATTAACCTAACCGTAAACAGCCCGTTCCCCATCACGTCCTACGAATGGTCCAACGGTGAAAACACGGAAGATATTAGCGGCTTGACCGGCGGTGATTACACTGTAACCATCACCAATCAATTCTGTGATACGGTCATGACCTATACCGTTCCTTCGCCTCCTCCATTTGAATTCGATACCATTTCGACCCTAGCTACTTGCGCAGGAGGACAAGACGGGACATTGACATTGGTAACCACAGGAGCTACACCGCCTTTCTTGTACAATTGGAATGACGGGAACGGCTTTACGCCGAATAATTCCTTGACGGGTTTGCCTATCGGCTTATATCCCGTTACCGTCCGTGATGATAATGGTTGCGAAAGGGACTTGGTGCTTGAAGTAACCGAACTCGTCCTTGAATTGAATCCAACGGTTGAGGCGGTGACGCCGCCCACCTGCTTCGGTTTTAGTGATGGACGGATTGATTTGATAGTGGCAAACGGATTACCTCCCTACCAATTTGATTGGAATGATGGAAACGGATTCGTATCCGATAACTCATTAACCAATATTGCTTCCGGTACTTTCAATATTGATATCATGGATGCCAACGGTTGTATGGGGCAATTTACCTTTACGGTAACACCGCCACCGCCCTTGGAAATCTCCTTGGATTCCATTGATGTTTCCTGTTTCGGTGAAGCGGATGGCTCCATTGTTCCAACCGTTATCGGTGGGGTAGGAGGTTATCAATACCAATGGTCGGACGGGCAAACGGATTCCGTTGCGATGGGACTTGTAGCGGGTTTTTACGACGTGACGGTACTTGATGCCAACGGCTGTGAAATCCAAGACGGAATTGAAGTAATTCAACCCCCTGAGTTAGCGATTATCGGTTTAGATACGGAAGACATCATTTGCTTCGGGGATGCTACGGGGACCGTTACGGTTCATGCCTTTGGCGGCAATCCGCCTTACTTGTACAGTTCCGACGGTATCAATTTCCAAACGGACAGTGTCTTGATGGATTTACCCGCCGGGAATTATACCATCGTGGTGATGGATGCCATGGATTGTACCGATGACGCGAATACCTTCTTGACACAGCCCCCTGAGTTGGTAGCCAATGCCGGTGATGATCAAACCATTAATTTGGGCTATTCCGTTACCTTACAAGGATCGCATTTGCCTCAATTCAAACCCGTGTCTATCGTTTGGACACCGGCAGAAGGATTGGATTGTACGGATTGCTTTACGCCTGAGGCAAGCCCGGTTGAAACCACCCAATATTATTTAACCGTTATAGACTCCACCGGATGTACCGATACGGATTCCGTTATCGTTAATGTCCTTAAGGCAAGACCCGTTTATATTCCCAATGCCTTCTCCCCGGATAATTCCGGTTTCAACGATATTTTCACGGCATATACCGGTCCGGCAGGAAGCCGTATCTTGGAAATGCGCGTATTTGATCGTTGGGGTGAATTGGTTTATGAAGGGAATAATCTTGACCTATTCGCCTTGAACCGCGATGGCTGGGACGGTACCTTCAAGGGGGAACGGATGGACCCCGGCGTCTTTGTTTATCTCATGAAAATTGAATTTATAGACGGCGTCGTGCAACAATACCAAGGAGATATTAACTTGTTGAGATGATGAAATACCTTCCGGTTTACCTCTTGGGATTATCCGTCCTCCTATTGTTTTCCGCTTGTGAAAACGATATCAACGAGGTACGCCGTTTCGGTTATTACGAGGAAGTCCCAACGGAAGTAGCCAAGGACGTGGAAATGCTGTACAGTGATTCCTTGCAAGTCCGGGTACGGGTTCGAGCCCCGGAATTGGTGCGTTATGGCGGTTCTAAGCTGAGGGAGGAATTCAATGAAGGCTTGGAAGTGGATTTCCTTTCGGACAATTTGCAGGTCTCCTCACGCCTTACGGCAAAAAGTGCCGTTAAGAAAACCATCACCGTCAGGGACGAGAAAGGACGCGCGAGTAGAGAGCCGGTAGTTATCGTCCGCGATAGCGTAGTATTAGTAAGCGGAAACGGGAAGGACATCCTCAAAACGGATGAGCTCATCTGGTACGAGAATTCCGATAAGCTAGCCTCGGACGCCTTCGTTACCATCATCAAACCCGACCAGGTCATCTACGGCTTCGGTTTTGATTCCGACGGCGAATTCGGAACCTGGCGCATCCGCTCCGTAGCCGGTAAATTTGATAAGGGTTCTTTTGATCCTTAGCTGCCCGTCACCCCGATAGTCGATATTTGAGCAAAGAAAAGATTACAACGATAAGTTCCAATCGTACTAAAAGAGTGTCGGGGTG
>JAHDDF010000354.1 GCA_020629475.1 Saprospiraceae bacterium | reverse complement strand
CTTCCGAACGAAGTCGGGCAGCCTTTGATGTCTGAATAATCAATAGGATTACTTAATGATCACACGCTCTACGATAGCGTTAGCACCATTGGTAACCTTAATGAAATATACGCCTTTTGAAAAATCGGAAACATTGATTTGAGTGGTTTCCGTAGTGGAAAGCTGTTCGATAAGTTTACCGTTGGCATCAATGATTTCGATATCGAATTCCGTATTGTCAAGAACGGACTCCAATTGTAGGGTCAATACATCCGAAACCGGGTTGGGCTGGGCAATAAAGGAAAATCCCTTCTTGAACCAATTCGCCTTAACGACTTCGGAATAAGAGTAAGTCCCATCCCTGTCGATTTGTTTCAAACGGTAGTAGTTTGCGCCATTCAGTGGCTCACGGTCATTGAAACGGTAATCCAAAACCTCCTCGGAGTTACCGGCTGCGGTAACGGAACCGATGGTCTCGAAATTCTCGGCATTGTTGCTTCTTTCGATTTCAAAACTTTCGCTGTTGATTTCAGAAACGGTCGTCCAAGAAAGAAGGATGGACGCTTCTTGGTTGCGGGCGGAGAAATTCGTCATTTCCACCGGAAGAAGAACCGGAGGAGGAATAGGGGCAGAGGTGGTGCAATGGAATGCGTCGGCACCGAATGGGCTTGATTCATCACAATTGGTCAAGCAGTTGGTTACCCCGAAACCCGGTGAGCCACCGAAAGTGTACCAAGGAGTGGGAAGCATGTCCGGTAAATCGAATTCCGCTGCAGGAACAAAACCCGTAGCGGCAGTTTCCTCATAACCGGCAGCGTAAACATCACCGGAAATGGGTGAGGCGGCAGAATAATCAATGGTGATGGTCCAAGAAAATTCACCGTCGCAAGCGGCACCGCCATCGGAGTCAACACCGGCGAAGGGTAAGAAACTACCCGCGAAACCGAAAGTAATGATGCTTCCGGAAACGCTTCCGGATACATCCCCGCAAGAGCTACAAACCGCACAACCACTTTCCGCACGGTTGAGGCTGGTTAAATCCGCGTTGGCAACACCTCCGATGGAATAGCCGGAAATGGTAGCGGCATCAGGAAGGATGATTCCTAGAAATTCGGTTTCTCCGTCAGCACCTTGGTTACCGTTTCCTACGGTTACGGTAACGACCATAGTATAAGTACCGTCGTTGTTGTCGATGTGGGAGTCAAGACTCATTGCCGCGGCATCGCAGGCATTGGCTTGTTGGGCTGAAAAAGCCATAAAACAGAACAGAATGAAGTAGAGTGTTTTTTTCATCGTGCTAATGGTTAATGAATGATAATCTTTTGTGAATAAATAATATGAGAGCCGTTTTCTTTTGTCATGAGATAGGTGCCGCTTGGCAAAGCGTTTAGGTTTAGTTGCCCTTTTTCAAATGGTACTTCTAGGATTTGCTTCCCTTCAGAGGAATACATTCTTACTGTAGTACCGGAGTGGAAAAATCCGGTGGTTTCCCATTGGATCAAGTCTTGTTTCGTAGCCGGGTTGGGGTAGGGGAGAAATGCCTTCTCATCCGTGATTTCAGGTAAGGAAACGGAGTTCGGGTTTTCCGCTTGGAACCATTCCAATCCACCGGAAAGGTTACCGACCAAAAGGGCTGTGCCCGCAGGGGATTCCCAAGTATGGCAGGTAGCATTCCATCCCGCTTGGGTAATAGTGGTTTCCGTAGAACAATCCCCGTTTTCGTATTCAATACGGATAATTTCCCCTTGGGCATTCCCAATAAATAAGGAAGTGTTTTCCGGTGTATCAAGACAGGAAATATTGGCTCTTCCGGGGTTGGTTCCGTCCCAAACTTGGATATCGCATAAGCCACTTTCTTGCAAGGAAAATTGAGGGGAGTTTCCTGAAAAATCGGTTTGGTAAACGTCAACCGTACCGTTGTATTTTCCTAGGAGGAGCTCCTTGGAACCATTGCCGTCTAAATCCGTGAAACTGATATTCATCAAGAAGGTTTGGACTTCCATTCCTCCTTGGGTTTCCGCTTGGAAAATGCCGTTGCCTTGATTGGAATAATACCGGATTCCTTGATTGAAGGTTCCTAGGAAAAGATCAAGGTCACCATCATTATCACCATCCAAGAACTCAAGGTCCAATGCCGGCTGATCCAAGGAGGAAAGATTAAGGAAATCTTGATCCGTCTCCCTGAAATAAGGCTGATTGTCGGAACCGATATTTTGGTATAAGATCGCCTTGGAATAGGTGCCATCCGCATAACGGGTTTCTTCCGGAGCAATGAGCAGGTCTTGATCCCCGTCATTGTCATAATCTACCAAGGAAGGGAAAGAGCCCTTTCCGGCATCCAACATTTCATCCAGCAGGAATCTATCGTTTAAGCGATTTCCGGATTCATCAATTAATAAAATGTGTTGATTACTTGTGCTTAAAACCTCGTGCGTCCCTACGATTAATTCTTTGTTGCCATCATTATCCACATCAATGGGATATACGCCGGGAAAGCGTAAGTCCACGCTTTCAGTGGCAAAAGGAAACAATGAATCCTGCGCCGTAAAAATATCCTCGCCGCCATTTTCCAAGTAAGCAATGTTACTTAAGGTAGCATCACCGATGAATAAGTCAAGGTCATCATCGTTATCCCAGTCATGAAGCGTCAATGAAAAACCTCCGTGGTAAGCGGAACGATTGTTCAAACGAACGCAGTTCAATTCCAAATCCGCGCCGGGATCAAAACCGGCATATTCAAAATCACCCCAGCAATCCGAGGCAAGGGTGTAGGATAAAGTGTGGCAGCCTTCACCTTCCTCTACGGAAAGATTCAAGAAGTGTAATCCTCTCCCTTGTGCATTAAGCAGGAGAATGTCCAGGTCGCCATCACCGTCCATATCCTTGATGGCGGGTAAGTTTCTTCCGTCAAGGAATATTTCCTCCCCGTCTGCTTGGATGTTTCCCTGTTCATTAAAGGACCATTCGGAACCGTTAAAATCACTGAGGAATACTTTTATTTTATCCCCCGTCCCGGTGAAAATATCGTTTGTGCCATCACAATTGATATCCCCGGTAAGTACCCATCTTTCCAGGTTTTCCGGGAAAATGCCCTCGAATTCAGGAGCATGGATATAATTTTCTTCTCCTTGGGCGCCTTGGTTCAGAAAGGTTTTGATCTTGTTGCCGGAGCGGTCAAAGACAAGTAAATCCATTTTCCCGTCTTGGTCAAAATCCATTTCGGAAAAAACGGAAGCGCCTAATCCCCCTATCCATGGGAATTTCAAGGAATTGCCATCAAAATTCTCGACAGGAATATCCCAAATTTGCTCAAGCGGGGTTTGGGCGGGGAGCAAAAAGGGTGTGAAAACAAAAATTAAAAAAGGGCGAATGTCCAATGCGTTTGAATGTTTCCTCAAATTTAACAAGGTACCTACGCATATTTTTTACCCGTCCGAAAATGAAAATCAGTCTAGAAGCCATCTCAAAATATTTTTGAGATGGCTTCTAGTATTCTCCTTGGGATGTCCTCGTTGCGCTAATTCTGAAATCAAATTTTTTCCATCTTGTTGTATGAGTATATTGTTGTTGATATAAAATATATAGCCATGAAACACCTTTTCGTTTTTTCCACCTTAATGTTCCTTTCCTCACTTTCATTAAGTGCCCAAAAAATGGACAATTCCAAGCTCGGTAAAATCATTGAGAAATATTCGGAAACCGTAGAAGGCGATAACGGGAGATGGACTTTCGTGATAGGTGAAATACCTATGATTTGCTTAACGGATGAAACGCATAACCGTATGCGGATTATGAGTCCGGTAGCGGAATTGGATAAGCTGGAAAAAGAACAAGTCGTTGAAATTTTGGAAGCCAATTTTCATTCCGCCTTGGATGTGCGGTATGCCGTTTCGGAAGGAGTGGTTTGGGTAGCGTATATCCATCCACTCAAGGAATTAACGGATGAACAAGCGGTTGACGCTATTCGCCAAGTTTATAATGGCGTAGTTACTTTCGGAACCAGTTACAGCAGTACGGAACTTACTTTCCCGGGAGGAAAAGAGGAAGAAAAGGAAACCAACAAGAAAAAAGATAAGAAAGGTACGAGTCGTTCCTAGGTTTCCGCGTTATATAATTCCAAGGGGAAACGACCTCTTGGAACTATGCACGGAAATCCGAATGATTATGCGTCCCGTATACCTACTATCTTTTTTCTTTCTGTTATTCCTTTCTTGCACCAAGGACGGACCTCAAGAACAGGTGAATTTTTCATCCTTTCATTTTAAGGATAGGGAGTATCTGCCATTTGAGAGGGAGGTTTTTCCAAGGGAAACCCCAAGATTGGTGGTGCATGCATTCGTTCCGCTTTGCGATAACGAAAATCAGGGTATCGTTCCTGTTCCTTCTAAGCTAGGTAATGGTTTAG
>JAHDDF010000353.1 GCA_020629475.1 Saprospiraceae bacterium | reverse complement strand
ATAATAGGTAGGTGCATCCTGATAATTATGGTACGTTAACTCAAGACTATCCACCTGTACTGCCGGGCTTCTGTTCACATCCAAAAATGTATTCCAATCACTTTCCCAAACCTCTTGGGTAAAGAGATTTTCATATCCTACCTTTTTGAAAGTTTCGTGTACCATTAAGATATTCTCGGGTTGTTTTACCCAATCATTTGAAACATCATACGCGTATCTCAAATGCAAAAAGCTTAATTCTTTTTCTTGATAATTGGGGATAGGTTCCGGCGAGGTATTGGTTCCGCAGGAGAATAGGAGTAGAACAAGTAATAAATACAGGACGTTTTTCATTGGTACTAATTAATGGGTTTCACATATCAAAAATTAATTACAAATAAATTATTCCCGAAATTCATATTCAAATAAAATAATCCTATACGGTTTTACTTTTTTCTTATTTCTACCGGAAAACAATATATACTCAAGCAAGCCATTTTCGTCATAGGAATAATCAATTCGATTTACCTCCTTAAATTTACCCTTAAACTTATCATACTCAGACTCACGCAAAACAAGCTCACTCCCATTATAATAGTGATAAGTTGTATACCAATCTAATTCTCCACTTTTATCAATTCCTTTTTTTGAAACAAGTTGCCCTTCATCATATTCATACAAGTAATAATCTATTGAAAAATTTGAGTTTGTTTTTAAGGTATCCACCAAGCCATTTTTATTGTAAATGGATATCAAAGTTCTCATCTTTTGTCCCCCGGGAATATCTTCTTCAGTAATAGAATGAAGCAAATCCCCTTTTTCAGAATAAATATGTCGTGTAGAACTTGTCGTTTTACCGGCTCTAATAAAAGAAGATTTCACCAGTTGTTTTTCTTCGTATTCATATTTTATTTGAAAAACAATTTTGTCATTTTTTATTAGTTGACAATCCATTAAACGCCCATCCTTATAAACATATTTTTTTACCTCCACTATAAACGGAAGAATTGTAGTTTCATTCCACACTTCAACTTGGTGGATTTTACCATCCCTGTAAGTGTAATAATGAGTTAAGTCTTTCTCAGGACGTAAAACATGCTTCACCTTAAGGTTTCCTTCTTCATCATAAGCCATATGATACTCCACATCATCCTCTAAAACAAAAACACTATCAATTTTAAATTGCTGTATCTGCTCTTTTGTAAAATAGGAATCCTGTCCATTGGCAGAGGTAAAAAAGAATAAAATAGACAGACAAATTACGAGTTGTTTTTTCATTTCTATTTCAATTACAAATACGATCTAATTCAAATGTAATTCGGTTTCACCGAAGTACAATATAACTACAATCCCCCAAGCGCCTTCTTCACCCCTTCAATCCCCAAGCGTTTTTCCTCTTCCACGGGAGGTGCGGCACGGAAATCACAATTGGGCATGGCGCAACGTTCGCAGGTGGTATTTACCTCCCTCACGGGCAAGGCAGGATCCCCTAGGAAACGGATGATTTTCCGGAGTTCATCATTTATCATCATGCCTATGGTAACGCTTACGGCATCTTCCGGGGAATTGTCATCTGGTTTGGCGTAGGATAGGCAGAGGTATTGGTTATCGGATTGCCAGAAGGATGAAATTTGGGAATCGGCTACCAAAGGAGCGCCTTCCTCTATTTCTTGCCGCTTCATTACGTTTACCGCAATCCACTTCCGGCAATAGTGTTCCTCGTTTTCATTGGCATAAGGATTATGGAGCCGGGACAAGTGAAGTTCCTTGGTAATTTCGAAACGCCTTGGTTTCCCTTTGCCGGAAAGGCGTAGGAAAAACAAGTCGTTAATACCGAATTTACCGGGAAGGATATTTGTCAGGCGCTGCATGAGCATTTCAGGGGTTACCTTATAATCATCCAAGAGTTTCAGGAACGCCTTTTCCCGCCAAGAGGGCAATTGCGCGAAAGCGCGAATATCCTTGACCACACTTTCTTCCGCCATTAAAAATGCGGCGGCGAAATAAGATGCCTTAAAATTGTTCAGCAACTTCTCGAAGGATTCGGCTTCCAAAATCCGAGTAACGTATGGACGCTCCTGTAAATCCATTACCTGAAAACCCAATTCCCGCGCCAAGAGGAAATTCCGTTGCGCTTCGGAGAGACTAGGCTTTAGGAAAAGCGTTTTTTTGTCTTTATCAAAATAAGAACGGACCTCTTTCAACTCCTCTTTCCCGGAAAGGGATTCCGAATCAACGGAAATATCATAAACACTACTGAGCAATCCCCGTAATTCCGACTCCGCATAACCTCGCTTGGATTTTATGCCGTTTTCACGTTTAAAAGTCTTCACCGCCTCCTCCAAATCCGGGAAGTAATTATCATGCATATCCTGGAAGGAACGGAGCGCCATCTTATAAAAGCCCTCACCCGACATCCGGTATTTCCGCGTAGTATTAATAATGGTACCCACGAAAGCATTCACCCGGTCAGGCGCGTTGGAAAACAACTCGAATAATTTACCCGGACTAATCCCGAACATCTCCAAGGGGAAAATCTTCATGAAATCCGAGGTAATCAAATCTATGATGGGCTGAATCTTCTTATCCGCCTTTTTGCTCACCAAACCATCATAATCCGTCCCTAAGGCTTCCGCCAATTGGTTGATTTTTGCCGGCTTGGGGTACTTTTTCCCTTTTTCTACCTCGTGAATATAAGAAAGTGACATCCCTGCCTTTTCCGCTAATTGCTGGTAAGTCAAGCCTCTTTTTTGCCTCAAGTACTTGATTTTGAAGCCAAAAATCATTTTTAGGACGTCGTTGTCGGATATCATAGTTTAAAAATACGCAAAAAGCGGAAAAAAAAGTTTTAGCGAAATTTTCGCTTTTAGAGAAAATCCTGCATATTGTGAACATATCGCTGACATCTCATAAGTCCTAAATCCATTCTACCATGTTGAATACACCCGTTCTTACAGATACCAAAACAAAAATCCTAGGAAGTTTAAAGCCGGGATTCAAGGAGATACTAAGCCCTGAAGCCCTTGCCTTCCTCGAGCAATTACACACCCTTTTCAACGCAAAAAGAATTGCCCTTCTTGAATCCAGAGAAGACATCCAAAAGCGTTTGGACCAAGGGGAGAAATTGGTATTCCCCAAGGAAACGGAATCCGTAAGGCAAGGCAATTGGAAGGTAGCTCCTCTACCACCGGACTTACTAGACCGCAGGGTAGAAATTACGGGACCTGTAGACCGCAAAATGGTCATCAATGCACTTAACTCCGGCGCCAAGGTATTCATGGCGGATTTCGAGGACAGCAACGCGCCTACCTGGGACAACACCATAAATGGCCAAATCAATCTCCGCGATGCGGTCAACAAAACCATCACTTTCGACAACCCTAAAAAGCGAAAGACTTATTTCCTTAATAAGAAAACCGCTACCCTCATGGTTCGTCCACGCGGATGGCACTTGGAGGAAAAGCATTTGGAAGTAGGGGGAGAGAAGATGTCCGGTTCCTTGGTGGATTTCGGTCTGTTCTTCTTCCATAACGCCAAAAACCTCATCGCCCAAGGAAGCGGCCCTTATTTCTACCTCCCAAAACTGGAAGGCTACAAGGAAGCCCGGCTATGGAACGAGGTATTCGTATTCGCGCAAGAACACCTTGGTATTCCACAAGGGACTATTAAGGCAACCGTCCTTATCGAAACCATCTCCGCCGCATTTGAAATGGATGAAATCCTATTCGAACTCAAGGAGCATTCCGCAGGATTGAATTGCGGACGTTGGGACTATATTTTCTCCTACATCAAGAAATTCAGGAACCGCCCCGGGTTTACCGTACCGGATAGAGGTCAGGTAACCATGGCATCCCCTTTCATGAAGGCATATTCCGAGCGCGTCATCCAAATTTGCCACAAGCGCGGGGTACACGCCATGGGCGGAATGGCGGCATTCATACCCATTAAAAACGATGAAACGGCTAACGAAAAAGCAATGCTTAAGGTCAAGACCGACAAAATCCGCGAGGTAGTAAACGGTCACGACGGTACTTGGGTAGCCCACCCCGGATTGGTAAAACTAGCTACCGATATTTTTAACGAGTACATGCCTCGTGAAAATCAAATCCACAATAAACGCGAGGACGTGAACGTCAGCGAGGCGGATTTGGTGGAAGTCCCTACCGGAACGATTACCGAAAAAGGGTTGCGCCTTAATATCAGGCATCCGTTATATCGAGTCTTGGCTACAAGGAAACGGTGCCGCCGCGATTTACAATCTTATGGAGGACGCGGCTACCGCAGAAATCTCCCGTTCCCAAGTATGGCAGTGGTTAAAACACGGTGCTAACCTTGAAGACGGAAGAACCATCAACGAGACTCTTTACTTGGATCTCCTTCAAGGAGAATTCGAGCGTATCCGTGAAACCGTCGGGACTGAAATATT
>JAHDDF010000352.1 GCA_020629475.1 Saprospiraceae bacterium | reverse complement strand
ATTGCCCGAAAGGGAAAAAGGAAAAATAAGCATCCATTATTACTTGGATTGGGCAAAGGAATTTGGTTTTAGTGGTTTTCATGCCGCTAAGAATCAACAAGGGGATTTCAAGAATAAACCCCTAGGAATTTTTTCTAGCTCCTACCCTAGCCCGGATGCTTTGGGAAGTTCCAATCTCGCATTGGATTACGCATTTTGCGCGCCGGTTTTCCCATCCATTTCCAAGGAGAATCACCATCCTGATTTTGTTTGGAATGTAAGTGATTTCAAGGATAGGAAATTCGACCTAATCGCCTTGGGTGGAATTGATACATCAAGGATAGAGGATTGCCAAGAAAAAGGCTTTGACGGAGTAGCTTTCCTAGGAGCCGTTTGGAAGGATTTTGAAGTAAAAACGGCTTTACGCCGATTGAAAAACATCATTGAGGAATGCGACCGATGGTCATGAGCATCGCGGGTTTTGATCCTTCGGGAGGAGCGGGTGTTACTGCCGACCTAAAGGTATTCGAACACCTCGGTTTGACCGGATTCGGCGTATGCACTACCCTCACCTTCCAAAGGGAGGATTTCATGGAAGGCTTGGTGTATGTTCCTAGGGAACATATACTGAAGCAAATCCGTGTTTTAACGGAGAAGCATGATATCCAATGGTGTAAAATCGGGTTGATTGAAAACCCTGAAGTACTTGGGATAATCTTGGATGTTCTTCAATCAAAAAACATCAAGGTCGTACTTGATCCCATTTTCAAGGCAAGCGTAGGTTTCAGTTTTCAAGATGAGCCCTCACGCTTCTTAAACCTTCTTGAAAAAGTGGAAGTCATTACCCCAAACCGGGAAGAAATTTCGGTACTGATTCCCAATATCCGAGCCGAGGAAGCCGCAAAAATTATTGCCTTGAAAACGAATGTTTACCTCAAGGGCGGGCATTGGGATGAAAATCCCGGAACGGATTTGATTTTCCCGAAACGGAAATTCGATTTTATCGCTATTCCTCCCAATGGAAATGATGTCAAGGAAAAACACGGCTCGGGTTGTATATTATCCTCCGCACTTGCCGCATACTTGACCAAGCATCCTGAATTGGAACTAGCGGAATGTTGCCGTAAGGCAAAAGCATACACGGAAAAGGCACTTGCCTCCTCCCCTTCCCTTTTGGCACAATACGACTTCGCGGTATGAGGAAGTGGATGTACATATCACACGGAAAATCCCCTAGGGAACACTTGGAACGCATCCAAGCCATGGTAAACGCCGGTTGTCCTTGGGTACAACTACGGATGAAGGATACACCATTCCAATCCTTCCTGGAAACCGCCACTTACGCCAAGGCGATTTGCAAGGATAAAGCATGGCTTACGATTAACGACAAAGTAGAAATCGCGCAATTCCTTCAAACGGACGGCGTGCACCTCGGAAAACAAGACATGGCGCCTAGCGAGGCAAGAAAGCTCCTAGGGGGGAAAGCCATTATCGGAGGTACGGCGAACAGCTATTCCGATATTGAAGGACTGGTCAAGGAAGGGGTCAATTACGTTGGGCTTGGTCCTTACCGTTTTACCGTAACCAAAGAGAAACTTAGCCCCGTCTTAGGAAAGGAAGGGTATCATTCCATCCTTAACAGGATGGAAAAAGCGAACATTTACGTCCCTGTTTTTGCCATTGGTGGTATCAAGGAGGAAGATGTTCCCGGAATCATTGAAACCGGTGTATACGGCATTGCCGTTTCCGGCTGGATGAACGAAGCAGAAAATAAAAAGGAAACCATCGAGCATTTGCATAAAATGCTTGAACCAAGTCGACATATATGAAACCATTGATCATCGCCGGCAAGGCGTTTCAATCGAGGTTATTTACCGGAACCGGCAAATTCGCCTCTTCCGATTTGATGCAAAAAGCATTAATCGCATCGGAATCGGAATTGGTAACGGTGGCGTTAAAACGGGTGAACGTCAAAAACGAGGATGATGATATCCTCAGTAAATTGGATCATCCTAGGATTAACCTCCTACCCAACACCTCCGGCGTAAGAACCGCCAAGGAAGCCGTTTTTGCCGCTGAATTAGCAAGGGAGGCATTACAAACGGATTGGCTCAAATTGGAAATCCACCCGGATCCCAAGTACTTGATGCCTGATCCCATTGAGACTCTAAAGGCGGCAGAGGAATTGGTCAAACGCGGATTCATCGTCCTTCCCTATTGCCATGCAGACCCGGTTCTTTGCAAACGCTTGGAGGAGGTAGGTACGGCGGCAGTAATGCCCCTAGGAGCGCCCATTGGCACCAATAAGGGCTTAAGAAGCATCGACTTCTTGGAAATCATCATCGACCAAGCTACCGTTCCCGTAGTTGTAGATGCCGGAATCGGTTCCCCCTCTGATGCGGCAAAGGCAATGGAAATTGGCGCGGATGCCGTTTTGGTGAATACCGCCATTGCCGTATCGGATAATCCCGAGGAAATGGCAAAAGCTTTTAAATTAGGGGTTCAAGCCGGAAGAATGGCATTCGAGGCACGATTGGGTGCCGTGAAGGACCACGCGGAAGCAAGTAGCCCGTTAACCGCCTTTTTAGATTAACCGATGAAGATGGACCCGATAAAAGATTTCTTACATATAGACCTGGAATGGCACAAGGACCCGTTCAAAAAAAGAACGTGGAACCTTAAGTTCGATGAGGACACCATCATGCGGGTTATCCAAGGCGGATTTTTCTTCCGGAAACGCTTTTTGGTGGAGACCGCAACGCACAAATGGTCGGTTTCCAAAAAAGGAAAAGATCCTTATCTCTATGAAATCCGTGAGAAAACGGTTGTCGGTAAAAAATTGTATTCCATCGGTTTCAAGAAACGCCACAATGAAGGGATGTTCAACGGCAACGAGGCGGATAGTTTCGAATGGAAGAAACTCGAAGGCGCTTCCAAAGGCTGGGGCTGGCATTTGGACGGCATGGAGGTTATCCGCTTCGAAAAGCGTACTTGGCGAAAAGGGCAAAGAAAAGGATACGTCACCCAAATCCTAAACGGAAGACAAGACGAAGGCTGGCTTGCCGCTATGGTTGCCACCGGATTTTTGGCGATGGGATAGGAGGATGGGTGTAGAGTGGGTTTGGAATAGGTTTAGAGTTGGTATAGGATGGGTTTGAAGTTGGTTTAAGGTTGGTGTGGAATGGCGTTTTTACTTTTGATTACGCTAAACTACCCTTCGACCTCTAATAAGGTTTAAAATCAAGATCCTAGACGTTTGACTAGATTTATTATCTAAACTCAAATTTATCTAACGTCTAAAATCTAGCGTCTAATGTCTGAATAAAAAGGTTTTAGACAATTGCTCTTAACGGAAAAGGACAACACAATTGTTTAGTAGAATCTAACATGATAACATTTAAGGATATACTATCGGGTTTTGATTGGGAGGAGACGACGAACTCCATCCTAGGGAAAACCGCTTGGGACGTGCAAAGGGCACTTGGGAAGGAAGCCCGGGACTTGGAGGATTTCAAGGCGCTCATTTCCCCTGCCGCTAGACCTTTCCTTGAGCAAATGGCGGCGGAAAGCCGTAGGATTACCCTCAAGCGTTTTGGTAAAACCATGACCTTGTACGCGCCCATGTACCTGTCCAATGAATGCCAGAATATTTGTACCTATTGCGGTTTTAGTTTGGATAATCCCATCCGAAGAAGAACCTTGAACGGTGCGGAAATCCTCAAGGAGGTTTTTGCGATAAAAGCACTAGGCTACGACCATGTCCTCCTTGTAACCGGCGAAGCACAGCGAACCGTGGGCATGGATTATTTCAAGGAGGCATTGAAAATTATCAAGCCCCATTTTTCCCATATCAGTATGGAGGTGCAGCCCTTGAATCAGGCGGATTATGAAGTCTTGCATGAACTAGGCGTAAATACCATTTTGGTTTACCAGGAAACCTACCACGAAGGCGAATACAAAAAGCATCATCCCAAGGGTAAAAAATCCAATTTTAATTATCGTTTGGAAACACCGGAGCGTATCGGGAAAGCCGGTATCCATAAAATAGGCTTGGGAGCATTATTCGGTTTGGAGGACTGGCGCACGGATGCCTTTTTTACGGCGTTACACCTTCAATATTTGGAGCGCCATTTTTGGAAAACGAAGTACAGTATTAGTTTCCCTCGTTTGCGTCCCTTCTCCGGCGGTTTACCGCCCAAAGTGGAAATGACGGACCGTGATTTGGTGCAGGTTATTTGTGCTTATCGTTTATTGGACGAGGACGTGGAACTGAGTCTTTCCACCCGTGAATCCGAGACTTTTCGGAATAACGTCATCAAGTTGGGTATTACCTCTATTTCCGCCGGTTCCAAAACCAATCCCGGCGGCTATGCGGTAGAACCGGAATCCTTGGAACAATTCGAGATATCGGACGAGCGCAGCCCCGCTGAAATG
>JAHDDF010000351.1 GCA_020629475.1 Saprospiraceae bacterium | reverse complement strand
CCACGATCTTCCGGGTGTAAGCCGGGCGCCTTGAACCATCTTGGCCACCTCACCGGTTTTGAATGAAAAATGTATAATGAAGAATTAATAATGGGGGGCATTTTCATTACTCATTGTTAATTTTTCATTGCATTTGAGTGAGTAGCCGGACTCGAACCGGCAACCTCTGAGTGGAAGTCAGGAATTTTGCCATTGAAACTATACTCACCTATACCCAAGTCAAAATAGTTTGGGATTTTCTATCTCGTCCTTTTGCCTTTACTCTTCGTTAAAAATCCTCGCCGTAGCTATGGCTACGCCTCCGGTTTTTGCCTCGATTAAAAACAAAATGACATTTTTATAAATTTCCCAAACCACTTTGGCTTGGGTATTATTCCTCCGAAGAGGTTCGAAAGGTTGAGACTACACCTTTCGTGTCGGTACTTTTGTCGCATTACCCAAGGTTTGCGGCCTTGGTTCTCGACGTATCCACTTCCCAGGAAGTTTACCGACAACGCCGCCTTTTTTGGAGTGTGGCTTATCACTCGTCGCATGACACATACTCGACCTCAACTTTTCCCCCTGCCCTTGTCCGGGGCATTCGACCACGCTTTTAACGTTCGTCTAGAGTGCAAGCTTCCATCGAACCACCGTCACCTTGCGGGTTCGGGCAGCTCTTGGTTCGGGGTTACCCCCGCCAAGAATTAGGCGATTTGCTTGTGTCGCACCGATCGGGCCTTTGCGTTTTTAAAAATGAATTAGGGATTGAACCTAAACCTTCCGATTATGAGTCAGACGTTCTACCATAGAACTTTTCACAACCTACCAAGACGTGCCCGATCAGTCGGTCCATATCCTTTTGAGATACGGAATGCGACACGCCTCATGCTTTTCAGTGGCTCTACCCACCTACTGTGCGTTACGTCAAGACTACTTAGGCACGCATGCCATTCGCCTTTCATAATGGATGAGAGTACTTACATGGAGAATGCTCGTACAATCTTCCTACACCTTATCCCATCAGAACCCGTCAAGTTTGGTATCATACGATTCAGGAACCACCCCGATTAGCGCTCTACCGTTGGCCGAGCGCCTATCCTTGCCTAAGGGACCGTATGACTTGACTTCGCCCTCCTTTCCCCGGTTTTTACACGAGGACCCCGACGAGACAGCCGGGGCAGGATGGTGCTTGCTTGAACGGTCCGTTCCCTCGAAGGGACGGAAGGGGGGCGTAGGATCCGCACCCTCTTAGCTGCCTCACGACAACCTATCCTTTATTACGCCTTACGGCGCAAAAGCGACTCAAGCATCGCTTACCATTTTGATTTCCTTCCGGAAATCTATTTTGTCAAAGAACTTTTTCTTTTGGGTGAATCCGGGACTCGAACCCTGACCTTCTCGTTCACAACAAGTTATTCTGCCATTAAACTAGACTCACCGTATGGGAATGAATAATTAAGAATGAGTAATGAAAAATGTAATTATTAATTTTTCATTCTTAATTATTCATTCCCTTTGTCGCACAGAAGGGATTCGAACCCTTTCCCGATAACTATCGGGACCGAGATCATGACTCTCGGATGTTGCCGTTACACCACCGTGCAGTTTTTAATTAACAATGAAGAATGAGTAATGAATAATTATTTCTTCTTGCTAATTTTTTATTTGAAATAAAAAGAATGGAGAATAATATCGTGGGTATTTGCATGCTCTACCGTTGAGCTACAAGCCCTGACTTAATTAATAATGAAGAATTAACAATGAATTTTTAATTACTCATTATTCACTTTTCATTACTTAGTGGGCTTGGTAGGATTCGAACCTACAACCAGTCGTTTTCAAGACGAAGTAACCCGATGATTCGCTACCACTCTTTTTATTTCTTTCCCGATAATTCTCGGGACCAATAAAAAAATGAACGGAGAATAATGTAGTGGGTTTCTGAAACTCTACCAATTGAGCTACAGCGGCGAATTAATTAAGAATGAAAAATGAGGAATTAATAATTATTCATTTTTAATTATCAATTTTTAATTACTCTTGCGCCGCTGACGGGACTCGAACCCGCAACCTTCTAATTAAAAGTTAGACGAAGTAACCCGGTTACTCGCTACCGTTCAATTTCTGTAATTTCTTATTTCAACAAAAAGGACAGGAGAAAAATATAAATAAGGGAATTCTTCTTCGGATGCTCTGCTAATTGAGCTACGGAAACCATATTATTAATTAACAATGAAGAATTAAAAATGAAGAATGTTTATAATTATTAATTCTTCATTAATCATTTTTCATTAGCCCTGGGTTTCCGATGGGACTTGCACCCACAACCCTCCGATTTACCTACGAAGTAACTTATTCATTAGCTACCTATCCATTTTTTCAATTCCGGGATTATCCGGAATTCCCATAGACTTTTCCATGGGTGTTTTGCGGAGGATAAAGGATTCGAACCTCTGAGCCTGTTACGGCTACCAACGGTTTCCAGCCGTGCACATTACCACTCTGTCAATCCTCCGTTGAGTTTGTTTGTTATTTCAATATGAAATGTCCCAAAGGGTCATTTTGCGGAGGACAAGGGATTCGAACCCTCACCCCGATTATTACCGGGTAATACGTTAGCAGCGTACCTCGACCAAGCCGTATTCGACTATCCTCCTAGTATTTCATTTGGTTTTACTTTTAAAACCATTCGAGTGAAAGATGGGACTCGAACCCACATCTCCGAGATGGCACCCCGGTGCTCTGCCATTGAGCTACATTCACGTTTCGCGCAATAGTGAATGAGTGAATAATCTCCCTTCGATTACTTTTATCTTTTTCACTATTCACTCCTTCACTTTAGAAGCGTTTGTACCTCCGATGGGATTCGAACCCATTCCCGATAGTTATCGGGACTCGGGGCTTAAATCCAAGTGGTCTGCCAGTTGCCTACGGAGGCGGTTTTTAATGAAGAATGAGTAATTAAGAATTAATAATGATGGACATTCTTCATTATTAATTTTTAATTGTTTCATTCCCTTAGTACTCCCGACGGGATTCGAACCCGCACAACCGTGATTGAAAGTCACGGAGACTCACCGTTTATCCTACAGGAGCTTAATTAATTAAGAATTAAAAGTGAGCAATGAAAAATTACTATCATCCCTAATTATTCATTATTACTTCTTCATTCAAAATGTGCCTCCAGCGGGGGTCGAACCCGCAGCATCTCGGGGTTTGAAGCCGAGTGGTCTTCCAGTTGCCTACAGAGGCGAAAAATAATTAAGAATGAAAAATGAGTAATGAAGAATTAATTTCATTTTTAATTATTCATTGTTCATTTTTAATTAAAAAGTGGGCAAGGTAGGATTCGAACCTACAATCTCCGAAGAGCACTATTTTACAGACAGCTCGCTTTTGCCAGTTTGCATACTTACCCGAGGTAATTAAGAATGAAGAATGGACAATTAATAATTATTCATTTTTAATTCTTAATTATTGCTGTTGTCACGCAGGGATTCGAACCCCGACCTGAAGGTTCGTAGCCCCCTGTCCTGACCGTTAGACGACGCAACAAAAATTAATTTTTCCTTGTGAGTCGAACGGTAATTTTTACCGCTCGACCCGGAATTTTTGGGACAATACTTTCAAAGAACATCATGGGTTTTATTTCAATACTGAAACCCTAAAAAAATGGTGCAGGAAGCCGGAGTTGAACCGACACCACCTCGGCCCCAAACCGAGTGCTCTGCGCGTTTAAGCTACTCCTACAATTATTATTGTATTACGTTTAATACAACATCCAGTGGAAACCAAGGGAATCGAACCCTTCACACGCGGATTGCAAATCGGCGTCGCCATGCCTTGGAACATTGGCCCCCAGTTTTATAATTAAGAATGAACAATGAGTAATGAAGAATTAATTTAATTTCTAATTATTCATCGTTAATTTTTAATTCTATTAGTACCTCCGGTGGGACTCGAACCCACAGCATCTTGGAATCTAAACCCAAGTGGTCTTCCGATTGCCTACAGAGGCGGAAATAATTAAGAATGAAAAATGAGTAATGAAGAATTACCCCCATTTTTAATTATTTATTTTTAATTCTTAATTAAATAGTGGAACCGGTAGGACTCGAACCTACAACCCTCCGGTTAAGAGCCGGTAGCTCTGCCAATTAAGCTACGATTCCAATCTGCGACAATGACGGGATTCGAACCCGCAACTTGAGGATAGACAATCCCCTGCTCTACCGTTGAACTACACTGTCGTAGGATTACTCGATAATCGATCGAGTGCTATTAATGTGTGTACCCGTTTCCCGGAAAAATTCGGGGAATATCAGGTCGCCTATATTTGCAAATAATTGCGCGAGTAACGTTTCTTTTAGGCAAGGGGATTCCGTTTAAGGCATTGCCTTATTTGAATATGAATCTTACCAAACCATTTTCATATTGA
>JAHDDF010000350.1 GCA_020629475.1 Saprospiraceae bacterium | reverse complement strand
GCTCCCGCAGAACATCTAAGTTATGAAAAGTAAACTTTTGTTGCCCGCCAAGTTTCGAATACCGGGATTGGCATTGTTACTTGTTTCCGTTACCGGAATATGTTTTCATTTTTTCGGGGATTATGAACCCGATTGGTTGCAGCTTCCCGTATTTGCCATTTTTAACGATATGGCACTTGCCGGAAAGAGCAGTTGGTTCTCCGTAATTAATGATAATATTTTCGGTGAAATATGTAGCGTCGGAATTATTGTAGGTGGATTAATGTACGCTTTCGCGCGATTAAACGAAGAGGACGAATTCACTACAAGAATGCGTTTGGATTCCTTAATGACGGCTACTTACATCAGCTATGGTTTCTTATTATTCGGTGTAATGTTTATTTATGGTTTCGCCTTCTTGAATTGGATGGCGTTCCATATGTTCTCCTTGATTATCATTTTTATTATTCACTTCCGTTTTTCATTGTGGAAATGGAGAAAATCCTCCTACGATGAAGAATAATATTAAAGTGCAACGTGCCATTAAAAATCTCACCCAACAGCAACTCGCTGAGTTGATGGGCGTGAGCCGACAAACCATTAATACCATAGAAAAAGGGAAATATGTCCCGTCTACGGTATTGGCTTTGAAAATGGCGAAAATCTTTGAAGTCCCCGTTGAGGAAATTTTCTCCTTGGAGGATGAGGATTGGGAAAAATAAGGATTCTGCCGGGTGGTTTTATAACCGCCCGGTTTTCCACATCCGCGCATAATCCTTCGCGAAATAAGTAAGGATATTTCTTGCCCCCGCGCGGTGGATGCTTAGTAGTGTTTCAGGCATGGCTTTTTCATAATCGAGCCACCCGTTTTGGCAAGCGGCTATTAGCATGGCACATTCACCACTCACGTGATAAGCTGCAATCGGGACATCAAAATGCTCATTCATGATGTGGATGATGTCCAGGTAGTTCAGTGCGGGTTTTACCATTAAGAAATCCGCGCCCTCCTCGTAGTCGAGCAAACCTTCACGCAATGCCTCCTCCTTGTTGGCGGGGTCCATTTGGTAGGTTTTCTTATCCTTGGGAATATCATCACCTTCTACCGGGGCTGAATCCAAGGCGTCCCGGAACGGACCGTAAAACGCGGAGGCGTATTTGGCGGTATAAGACATGATGGATGTGTCCTCAAAACCCGCATCATCCAAGGACTCACGAATAAAGCCCACGCGCCCGTCCATCATGTCCGAAGGGCCGATAATGTCAAATCCGGATCGTGCTTGGCTTACCGCCATTTTCCCAAGGACTTCCAAGGTTTCGTCATTAAGGATTTTCCCGTTTTTTACGATACCGTCATGACCGTCTACATTATAAGGATCCAGGGCTACATCGGAAATCAAGCAGAGTTCCGGAAATCGCCTTTTGATTTCGGTTGCCGCTAGGTTGTAATAATTTTTATCGGAATAGGAATATGTTCCGGTTTTGTCCTTGTACTCATCCTTTACTTTTGGGAAAAGAATGAAACTTTTTAATCCTAATTCCAAGCAGGATTCAATTTCCCCTAAGAGTAAATCCAAGGACCAGCGATAGTTTCCGGGCAAGGATGAAACCTCGTTTTTAATACCCTTGCCTTCCGTTAGGAATAAGGGGTATATCAATTGTTCAGGCATTAAGTAAGTCTCTCTGGTGAGGGCTCTTACCGCTTTTGATTTTCTATTTCTGCGAGGTCTGATATACATGTTGGAACTTATTCAAATTGGTCGGCAAAGATACAAGGAACCTGCCCTTGAAAAATCAGATTCCCGTCACAAACAATCCCAGTGGAACCAAGCATTATCGAAGCGGTGATTTTCCCAATCTTCCTGCTTAAGCATAAAGTGGCATACGCCCATGTCGCCCCACATCATATCCAAGGCACTATCCGTATCTAATTGGAGTAAAAGACGGAAATCATCCTCAGGGAATCTAGGGCGTGGGTCCCACTGCGTAAAGAGTGGATGCCCACCCAAACGATGTCCTTTTCCCGGGTTTTTGGAGGAATATATACTCCGTAACTCCCAAGGGGATTTTGAAATATTATCAAAAAAATCCTTGCCCATTTTATTTTCGAAAAGATAATCTCCCGCGCTAGGTAAGCACGATGAAACCGTAAATTCCAAGGCGGCTTCCGTACCCGGTTTCAATGGCAAACCGCTTGAAGTTTCATTGAATTCAGGAATATTGCCTTCCAGGAATATCTCGTAATCCGGTTCAGGAAAATACAGGACACGATTGTTGTCCTTGGATAAAGGATCGCTAAAACTCATCCCGTATGCTCTACCGTTATTGACATAAAATTGAAGGATGCCCTTTGCGGGAAATAAGTTGTTTTCAGGCAAATCCCTAAAGTTGATTTGGGCAAGATGAAAAAGCGGTTGCCCTTTTTTATTTACGGGATAAGCCACGCCTTTTGGTAGGTAAGGCTTGCCGCCGATTTTTGACTTGTATCGAGATAACGGCTCCTTGGTTTTTGTGGCGGAAATTTGAAGGGTTTCCCTTTCCATCGCCTTTAATTCCTCCCTGTAGGATTCTAGTTTATCGGGTAATTCGTACATAATTATTCCGCGGTTTTATGGGCGATGGAAGTAGTACTCCATGCCTGGGGTTTGTCATCAAAAAGTGCCTTGGTTTTTTTCCATGTGTCTCCGAAGAGCGGTGATTTACGGTAGTTGTTCAAATCCTCCTCGCTATCCCACAGACTAAAGGTGAAGAAAATTCTAGGATCATTTTGATCTTGAAGTAGCTCAACGGATCTACAACCCGGGCTCTCGGCAATCCTATCACCACGCTCCTTGAAAATCTCTTGGAACGCTTCAATGTTTTCCGCTTTGAAGGTCAGTTTAACGATGCGTTTCAGCATGGGCTTTTGATTTTAGATATTTCGGATACCCTCAAGGTTAATTCCGGACACAATTAACGGAAAAAACAGGATAAATACCGGATGTCCGATTTACCTTTGCGGTGTTGTTGATTTATAAATCAAAATAATAATTGACATGTTGGTTTCTGACCAAATAAAACCAAAGAAAATGGATGTAAATCCGAATGATTACATGAATTCTCCTGAGGCGTTTATGGAATATGTTAAGCAAAGAAATGCTAACGAGCCCGAATTCCTCCAAGCGGTACAGGAAGTGGTGGATTCCGTATGGGAATACATTCATGAAAATCCGAAGTACATCAAAGGCAAAATCCTGGAAAGGATGGTGGAGCCGGAGCGTGTGGTAATGTTCCGTATTCCTTGGACGGACGACAAAGGCGAATTCCAAGTGAATCGTGGTTTCCGTATCCAAATGAATTCCGCTATCGGACCTTACAAGGGAGGACTTCGTTTTCACCCTAGCGTAAACTTATCCATCCTTAAGTTCTTGGCTTTTGAGCAAGTGTACAAGAATGCCCTCACCACATTGCCCATGGGTGGAGGAAAAGGAGGATCCGATTTCAATCCTAAAGGAAAATCCGATAACGAAATCATGCGTTTTTGCCAAAGCATGATGACCGAGCTTGCCCGCCATATCGGAGCCGACCTTGACGTACCCGCCGGTGATATCGGTGTAGGAGGGCGCGAAGTAGGTTACCTTTTCGGACAGTATAAGCGTATCCGCAACGAGTTTACCGGGGTTCTTACCGGAAAAGGATTTGACTTTGGCGGTAGCCGCATCCGTCCTGAAGCTACGGGTTACGGTTGCGTGTACTTCATGGAGGAAATGCTAAAAACCAAAGGCCAAACTTTCGAAGGAAAAGTATGTGCGGTTTCCGGTTCCGGTAATGTTGCCCAATACACTGCCGAGCGTTTGATTCAAAAAGGTGCCAAGGTGGTTACCCTTTCCGATTCCAAGGGATGTATCTACGATCCCGAAGGAATTGACGAGAAGAAATTGGCTTGGGTAATGGACTTGAAAAATAACCGTAGAGGACGCATCAAGGAATACGCGGAGCATTTCGGTTGCGAATACTTTGAGGGCGGTCGTCCTTGGGGTGTGAAATGCGATTTGGCATTCCCTAGCGCTACCCAAAATGAGTTGAATGAGGAGGAAGCAAAGACCTTAGTAGCTAATGGCTGCATGGGTGTTGCGGAAGGGGCTAATATGCCGTCTACTCCGGGTGCCGTTGAGGTGTTCTTGCACCACAAAATCCTTTATGCGCCGGGTAAGGCTTCCAATGCGGGTGGTGTTGCTACCTCCGGTTTGGAAATGAGTCAAAACTCTTTGCGTTACCAATGGAGCCGTGAGGAAGTGGACGCTCGTTTGAACCAAATCATGAAGGATATTCATGCTACCTGCGTAAAGTACGGAACCCAATCCGATGGTTTTGTGGATTACGTGAAAGGTGCCAATATCGGAGGCTTCGTAAAAGTGGCTGACGCGATGATGGCGCAGGGGCACGTTTAAGAAAGAAGTTTTA
>JAHDDF010000349.1 GCA_020629475.1 Saprospiraceae bacterium | reverse complement strand
CGTTTTTTTAATTACGATGAATATATCGGGAGTTAATCCTAGTATCTTCTGTTGTAATTATTTCTACCGCCACGGTCGTTGCGGAATCCTCCGCCACCGCCACCGCGTCTGTCGTTACGGCGCTCTCTAGGCTCCGCTTTTTTTACCACGACTCTACGACCGTCAAGGTCAGCATCGTTAAGGTTCTCAATGGCGGCAAGTGCCTCGTCGTCGTCCGGCATTTCAACAAAACCGAATCCTTTGGAACGCCCGGAATCACGGTCAGTGATGATTTTTACAGTATCAACAGTACCGAACTCCTCGAAAGCGTATCGGAGATCAGCTTCGTTAGTGTCGAAGCTCAGACTCGCTACAAAAATGTTCATGAAAAAAAATTGAAAAATTGAAAAATGGGTCCACGAATTCTCGCTTTCCGATTGCAAAGATAGGGGATTCCTAGTTATCGTTCCTGATTTATTTTAAAACCGGGCATTTTTTACACAGAAAACCCTGAAAAGGATTCAGAATTAGGCTTCTGTTAACAACTCGTTAATATTCAAGAGGGCATACACCATTCCTTGCTGCTTGTTCATCCATCCGTAGGTACGGATGCTTTACACATGGGCATCTATTTCTTCATTGGGTGAAGTATGACTTCCCCAAATAATAACTTCCTGATTACCATGATTAGATACCTGAGAATCTCATTACTCCTTGCTGCTTTTTGCATAGTAGCGTTTCAAGCATTCCAATGGTTTACCGGTGGAAGCATCCAAGAACCACCTGCCGTACCACCACTTACGGCATCATTACCCGGAATTGATCCGGAAGCCCAACCTCCCGTTCCGCCACCCGCTGATAGTCGCATCCAAGTAGCACTTATCCTAGATACCTCAAACAGTATGGACGGGCTTATCGATCAAGCAAAATCACAACTATGGAAAATGGTCAATGAATTATCCAAGACCAAGCGGAACGGGATGACCCCACAAATTGAAATCGCCATTTTTGAATATGGTAATTCCAATATTAGTGCCTTGAACGGATACGTTAGGCAAGTCGGACGATTAACCCATGATTTGGAGTGGGTTTCCGCCAAACTCTTTGAACTCAGTACCAAAGGGGGAGAGGAATATTGTGCCATGGCAATCCGTGACGCCAAGGATCTTTTGGATTGGTCCAAGAAGGAGTCGGACTTGAAAATGATTTTTATTGCCGGTAACGAGCCTTTTTCCCAAGGGAATTTGAGATACAGGGATGTTTGCAAGGAGGCAAAGAAAAAAGGCATCATTATTAACACCATCCACTGCGGGGATTATGATACGGGTGTCCGTGATTTTTGGAAAGATGGTGCACAATTCGGTGGTGGTGAGTACATGATCATCAACCAAGAAGATAAAGTAGTCCACATTTCCACACCCTACGATGATCAAATCCTAAAACTTAACCAAGACTTGAACGGGACGTATGATTTGTACTACGGATTATCCGGCGATGCTAACTTTCAGCTTCAAGACGCAAACGATGTAAGTGCTATTACCTACGGTTATTCTAATGGTGTAACCCGCTCCTTCTTCAAATCCTCGGATTCATACAATAATGCCAATTGGGATTTGGTGGATATGACCAAGGGGAAAAGTACCGAATCCGAAAAATTGGATGCCTTAAGCGAAGTAGACGAAGCAACCTTACCCAAAGAACTCCAAGGGAAATCCAATGAGGAACGCCTAGCTGAAATCGAAAAGAAAAGCAAGGAGCGAGAGGAAATTAAGGCGAAAATCAAGGAATTGGAAGCCAAGGTTGAAGCATACCGTGCGGAAAAGGAAGCGGAAATAAATGCGGATGGTTCCACTTTGGATAATGTATTGATGTCCACCATTACCAAGCAAGCAAAAGCAAAAGGTTATTCCGTTAGGTGATGGAATAATCCATTACTTTCGGTAACTCTTCCCCAATAAACGGATTATTTTCAATCATTTCCGGATACCATCCTGCCCGGGAACTACTTCCGGGTTGGATGGTGTTTTAAAAAAGTCACGATGACATTCAAGAACCTTTTTCTCATCCCCATTATCTGCCTATCATTTTTCGGTATGGACGCGCAAGACAAGAAACCCAACCCGCTTAAAACAAAATCCGTTTCTGTTTTTAAGAACGGGACTTCATTCTTTATCAAGGACGGAAAGGTCAAAACCGAGGACGGTGCATACGTAATGACCGAGCATATTCCTAGGGCACTTTTCGGTACGCTCTGGTTCCATTCTCCTGACGAGCAGCTCAAGCACGTCAGCAGTTATATGGATCAAGTAGAGGATAAAACGGAGGTAGTAGCCAATTCTTGGGTAGACTTGCTTCAAGCCAACATCGGTAAAAAAATCAAACTCCACATTGGTAAGGATGAAGTGTACGACGGCAAAGTGGAGGAAGTGGTAATGAAAAACGCCAAGGGAGAGGAAAAGCGTTTTATTAATAATACCATCATCGTTTTTAAAACGGGTACCCAATGGCTTTCAATTACCCCCGGGGAAATCCGCAGGGTGGAATTCATGGAAAAACCCAATCAAGTTTTGGAACGTGAAACCACCTCCAAGAAAAACGTGGTGCGTGTGGATTTTCTTTCTAAAAAACTAGAGCAACCGCTTGAGCTCATGTACCTGCAACAAGGCTTGAATTGGGTGCCTACCTACCAATTGGAACTTCTTTCCGATACGGAGGCAAACCTTACGCTTAGGGCGGAAGTAAGCAACAATGCGGAGGATATCGAAAACACGGACGTGAATTTCGTGGTGGGAATCCCTAATTTCCAACATGCCAACCGCCTTTCCGCCTTGGTGGATTTCCTAGGGCAAATTTATCCCGGAGGAAATCAAGCTATGTTTAATAATTTTTCCAATGCCAATCGCGCACAAACCCTTAGCTATGATATCGATGATGCCTCCTTTTCGGGAACACCGATGTCCAATAACGTAGACGGGACTTCTAATGAGGACTTATATTTCTACCGCGTCAAAAACCTGACCTTGAAAAATGGCGGTAGAGGCAGGTACCATATTTTCAACGAGAAAATTAAAATCGCCCACATTTACGAATGTAACCTCCAAGCCAACGGGACACACAGGAATTATTACCAAACCAATTTCCTGTTTACACCCGATAATCAAAATCCGGTGTTCCACTCCGTAAAGGTGAACAACAGCTTGGCTTATCCTTGGACTACGGGTTCCTGTATGGTTATCAACCGCGCTGACGGAACGGCTAAGCCATTAAGCCAAGATAAACTCCATTATACACCCATCAAGGGGCATGGTTACGTGAAAATCACGGAAACGCCGGACATTAAGGTCAAGCAGGCGGAAAAGGAAATCGACCGTGAATTAGGTACCAAAAAAATCAAGAACGGCAATAGCACCACCTTTTATGACCGGGTAACCGTAGAAGGGCAAATCAAGGTAAAAAGCTACAAGACCAAGAAGGTGGATTTGAATATCAAGCGTGCCATTACGGGAGAATTATTACAATCCGACGTAAAATGGCTCAAGGCAAAACGCGTGAACCGAAGCGGAAGCTTTAATGATATCACGGATGTTTGCTGGGAAACCTCTATTGAAGGCGGTAAGGAATTGGTGATTACTTATACCTACAAGGTTTACGTTCCGCAATAGGCAAGCGTAAGAATCTTAAAATCAGAGGCATCCCGGCAGGAATAAAGGATTTCTGTCGGGATGTTTTCTTTGAAAAACCAACAAACCCCGATAATGTCCTTGGCGCTAGCTATTTTTGTCCTTCTAAACATAAGTAAGCTATTCCACCCATGATCAATAAACTGTCTATCATAATGCCCGCCTATAATGAGGAACGGACGATCCACCTCATTTTGGACAAGATCAAGGCAGTGAAAATGGTAAATGATATCAAGAAGGAAATCATCATTACCAATGATTGCTCCTCGGATGATACAAAGGGTGCCATTGAAAGGTACATGGCGGCAAATCCCGATATGGATATCCAATACCGTGAACACGAGGTGAACAAGGGTAAAGGTGCCGCCCTCCATACCGGTATCCAAAACGCTACCGGCGAATACCTCATTATCCAAGACGCGGATTTAGAATACAATCCTGAAGAGTACAATATTCTTTTACAACCCATTTTGGATGGTTTCGCGGATGTTGTTTACGGCTCACGCTTTATAGGCGGCAAACCGCACCGAATCTTGTTCTTTTGGCACAGTATCGGTAACCAATGGTTAACCATGCTTTCCAATATGTTTACCAACTTGAACCTAACGGATATGGAAACCTGCTACAAGCTATTCCGTACCGATATGGTAAAGGGACTTAACCTCAAGGAAAACCGTTTTGGTTTTGAGCCGGAGGTAACCGCCAAAATCAGCCGCATCAAGGATGTACGGATTTATGAGGTGGGGATTTCTTATTACGGAAGGTC
>JAHDDF010000348.1 GCA_020629475.1 Saprospiraceae bacterium | reverse complement strand
CTGCCGCCCAAATCAGGTTATCCGAACGGAAAGTCGTTTTTCCGTTGGTACTAACGATGTTATCCGTATAATCCGTCACGCGGGTATCTGTCCAAATTTGAACACCCAAATCCTTGAGATACTTGTGCGCGTTTTTAGAGGAGGTTTCATTCATGGCGGCAAGGACTCTGGGCGCCGCTTCTATCAAATTGATTTGCATACGGCGTAGGTCCAAATCCGGGAAGTCCTTGGGTAAGATTTTGTGCTTCAATTCCGCTAAGGCACCTGCTAATTCCACACCCGTGGGTCCCGCGCCTACGATAACGAAGTTCATGTATTCCTCCCGTTTCGTCAAGTCCATCGTGTTCAATGCCTTCTCGAAATTCCCTAGGATTTTGCTGCGCAAATCCAAGGCGTCCACTACGGATTTCAAGGGCAAGGATTGGCTTTGAATGGAGGCGTTGTTGAAGAAATTATTGGTAGCACCCGTGGCTATCACCAATTCATCATAGGATAAATCCCCGATATTGGTTTTAATCGTGGATGCTTCAAAATCAATGGATTCCACATCCGCTAAACGGAAGTAACTGTTCTTTTTCTTCCTTAGTATTTTACGGATGGGATAGGCGATGGAATCCGGTTCCAATCCCGCTGAAGCTACTTGATATAGCAAGGGTTGGAAAGTGTGGAAATTGTTCTTGTCCAACAAAACCACTTGGTAATTCCGGGTATCCACGTTCTTGGCGATTTGAATGCCGACGAAGCCCGCTCCGATAATGACTATCCTAGGTAAATCCGATTCAGGAACATTCATGGTTTTCCGTTTTGAAGGTCCGGTATTATAACACCTGAGACCTGGGTTTAGTTATTGGTAGGACGACTATAGTCGTCCTACCAATTCAACCTCCCGCAACCAAGCCCTCAACTCCTCCGTCCACCTCCCGATTTCCCTCTTCGGAAACCAAAGCCGGTTCGCAAGCCCAACGCCGTGTCCGCCGTCCTTCGGGAAAAAGGATTTAAAGGGGACACCATTTTCCTTGAGTTTTTCAATGTAAATTTCACTGTGCCTCTTGGCGATGGTTCGGTCTTTTTCAGAATGCCAAATAAAGGTAGGTGGGGTGTTTTTATGTATCAATAAGGAAGCATCCATTTCATCGGCTTCATATTGAGATAAGTCAGGAGCGAATGCCATCTTTCTCATCGTAAATAAAGCCGCCGATTTTTCATGGATGTCAATAACGGGATAACACAATATTTGAAAGGCTAATTGATATACTTGTTTGTCGATCTCATCAAAATAGCTTTCATTTTTTCCTTGAATTTTTGAACCAATAACACTAGCCAAATGACCACCTGCGGAATAACCGATTACACCGATTTTATTTTTATCAATATTTAATTCATCGGAACGATAATGTAAATATTGAAGTGCCCTTCTTCCTTCGATGATAGGTGCGGGATAGGAATAAGGTGAAATGCTATAATGCAATATGAAAGCCTCAAATCCTAGGGCATTAAAAAACGCTGCGGTATCGGTTCCTTCCCATTTTACGTCCCTTGCAAAATAACCACCGCCGGGAATAACAAGAATGGCAGGTCTAGGAGCGTCTCCTTGGTTTTGTGCCGGAAAGTGTTGAATGCTAGGGGCTATCTTATTCGGTGGCTTACGGATAAGATTCATGGAGGCATGGCCCAAATGGGGAATAATCCCCTTGAGTTTTTCCTTGTACTCCGGATAGTTTTTAGGGAAGATTGAGATCATGCTTCGTTGTTAGTATTCGTAGGACGACTATAATCGTCCTACGAATTGCGGGGGTTAAAGATCCCCGTCCTTAGCCGCCATTTCCGCCATTGGAATATCGGTATAATAAATAAACACCTTATCCTCTTCGCAGCCTAATTCAATTTTTAGATTGTGCTTGATCCACATGTACGTTTTACAATCCGGATCTTCTTCAGAAGGAACGATGAAATCATGTTTGCCGTATTCCGCTTTATAAACGTCCCTTAATTCCTTTACTACGTCAATGGGAACGTGTTGGGTGGTGTCAATTTTTGGAAGGCATTCCACCATGTATAATTCGTCTTTCTTTTTACCGTCGGGTTTGTAATAAAAAGCTTCGAAGAAAGTACGCAGTTTTCCCGCTTTTCTTAATCGAATATCATACACGTATTCCCATACGTTTTTGCGCTTGGTGATTTTGTACATTTTCTTCTCTCTGGACAATGCTTTGGTATGTTTATATACGTCCATTTTTTCCATCCCGAAAGTAAAATCCAAAACGATGGTATCCATGCGTTCACCGGATTGTGCCTCTAAGGCAATCTTATCCGTGATTTGTTCTTCCAAGGATTTTTCAGGCAATCCTTTTTGCGTTTGGGTACTTCGATTTGCGGTTTCTCCATCTTCTACGGGCGCTTCGGAACCGCCACAAGAAAGTAGAGTGAACGATAGGGTAAATATTCCTATAAGGACAAAAATGTAATTCCGTGTTTTCATGGGGGAAAGATACGGAATTTGTGGTGTTCGGATTCAGTCGAGACTGAATCGATCCAGGAGACTGAATCAATCCGTAGGCGAAACAAAGGAACCTAATCCCTCTTTCCAAGGTTTGAATGTGGAATAGTCTAATAATCTAACCATCTCAAAAAATGAAAACAGCCATATACTTTGCCGCGTTGATACCCGGTGAAGACATACAGAAGGAGGTAACGGAATTCAAACAATACGCCAAGAAGCATTTCCAAACGGAACGCGCCTTGACGTCCCCGCCTCACGTAACCGTAATAGCACCCTTCAAATTCGAAACGGAAAAGATATCCGAGGTAGAGGAAATGTTGGAAGCCTACGGCAGACAAATCCAAGCACCGGAAGTGGAATTAAAGGATTTTTCCACCTTCGGGGATCGGGTAATATTCGTGGATGTGGTTCCGTCCGAGGCATTGGATGATATCCATTTTGCCTTAAATACGGCTATGGAGGAGTACTTCTCCGTTCCCTTCAAATTCAAGGATGAAACCTTCCACGGACACATGACCGTAGCTTTCAAGGATTTGAAAAAATCCATCTTTCCAGAGGCTTGGGCGCACTACCGCTCCTTGGAATACCGTAGGACATTCAAGGCAGGAAGGTTGACTTTGTTGAAACACAACGGGAAGTGCTGGGATATCTACAAGGAATTTGAATTCTTGGGATAAAAGGATTTATTACCTTAACCCCATGAAAGCAAAATTCCCTACCGCGCAAACGATTCTTATTATCATTGCCGCCATAGCGGCGATAGCTACTTGGCTAATTCCCGCAGGTGAATATGAAACCTTAGCATACGATACGGATTCCCGAACCTTTACCCATGTTTCACAATCCGGAACGCAAGAATATCCCGGAACCCAAGAAACCTTGGAGAAATTCGGGATGAATATCGATATTAAAAAGTTCGAGGAAGAGAAGATTAGGCGTCCTTTAGGTATTCAAGGAACATATCATAAAGTAGAATCCAAGAAGCAAGGACTTTTGGAATTTATCTACTCCCCGATAAAAGGAATATCGGATTCCATAGAAATCATATTATTCGTATTGCTGATTGGCGGATTGATAGGTATCGTAAATGCTACCGGTGCTTTTGATGCGGGTGTAGCTTGGTTAGCGGATAGGCTCAAGGGGAGGGAAATGTTCCTGATCGTTTTGGTAACGCTCTTGATTGCGGCAGGCGGAACTACCTTTGGTTTAGCGGAGGAAACCATTGCTTTCTATCCCATTCTGGTCCCGATTTTCCTAGCGGCGGGCTATGATGCCATGGTTGCCTTAGCGGCGATTTATTTGGGTTCTTGTGTAGGAACGATGTGTTCTACCACAAACCCTTTTAGTGCTATCATCGCTTCCGATTCCGCCGGGATTTCTTGGAGTGAGGGACTGAACGGAAGGATTCTGATGCTTTTGCTTTGCATCGGGATTACGCTTTGGTATATCATTCGTTACGCCAAGCGTGTCAAGGCGGATCCTTCCAAATCCATCATCTTTAGCCAGAAAGAGGAAATCGAAGAAATGTTCATGAAGAAATCGGATGAGAAGCCAAAATTTACCATTCGGAAAGGTTTGGTTTTATTCTGTTTCGCGATGTCCTTCTTGGTTATGATTTTCGGTGTGTCCTATTACCATTGGTATTTTGAGGAAATGCTGATCATATTTATTGTAGGAACCTTTATTACCGGTTTGGTTTCAGGCTTAGGCGAAAAAGGTTTCTTCAGGGAATTCATGAAAGGCGCCAATGATTTAGCCGCCGTTGCCTTGATTATCGGTTTGGCAAGAGCGGTAGGTGTATTATTAGATGATGGCTTAGTAAGTGGTACTCTTTTGCATTATTCCTCCGGTGCGGTAGAAGGTAAAGGGACTTTTCGTTAACTTAATGATGTTTATTTATGCCGGGCTGTCCTTCTTTATTCCGTCCTCTTCCGGG
>JAHDDF010000347.1:2387-4443 GCA_020629475.1 Saprospiraceae bacterium | reverse complement strand
TGTTATTCAGACGTTAGACGCTAGATGTTAGACATTAGACAGTTGTTTACTAATGAATAAAACGGAGTCTAACGTCTAGTGTCTAACATCTAACATCTTGATTTTTAGTCAAATGCATCAAGCTGAGATAGCAACACGATTGCCTATCAGAGCCAAGAATTAAGAATGATTAATTAAATGACTCAGTCTCCCGACTGAGTTATAAAGAAAAAACGTTAAATCTCCGCCTCAACCCCTCACATTTTTCCCGAAATTCATCTATACCCCTAAACAAGCCCCATGATGCCCCTTTCCCTTTGGTTGGATGATACCCTTTCCTTGTTGTACCCGCGTCTTTGTCTTTTGTGCAATCACCAAATGCCCAAGACCACGGAGTTGGTCTGCCCCACTTGTCATTTCAATTTACCCAAAACGGATCATCATACCTTAAAGGAAAATGAATTTACCGAAAGGTTTTGGGGACGGATTCCCTTGGAGTACGGAGCGGCAAGGTATCGGTTCAATACGGCATCCCAAACCCAAAAATTAATGCACGGGATGAAATACGGTGATGGCAGGGCTTTATGTCAATACCTAGGGAGAATGTACGGAAACGTCCTTGAGGAGGCACCGACCTTCCAAGGCATCCACGGGATTATCCCGGTTCCTTTGCACCCCAAAAAACTACACATTAGAGGATACAATCAAAGTGAGGAAATAGCCAAGGGCTTAGGGGAAGTCCTTGGCATTCCCTTGTGGTTTGACGTATTGGAAAGGGTAGCCATGACGGAAAGCCAAACCCGAAAATCACGTTCCGAAAGGGTAAATAACGTAGGAGCGGCTTTTCGCGTAAAGAAGGGAGAGAAAGCAAAAGGGAAACATGTCCTACTCGTGGATGATGTATTAACTACCGGAGCCACCTTAGAGGCATGCGCACTTGCCCTGATAAATGCCGTTCCGGAAATAAAAATTAGTATGATGACCCTCGCGATAGCAGGAGATTGAATTTCTTACCTTATGTTTGCATTCCTGAGTAAGTTCATCAGGTGGAACAATCGTTCCGATGCTAAAAAACCGAATCGTCCGAAGAACTATGAGAATTTTGGTTACGGGGGCAAATGGACAACTAGGGTCCGAATTAAAAGCCCTTTCCGAGAACTTGGAAAATGCCGAGTTCATTTTTACTGATAGGGGTGAATTGGATATCACGAATGCCGAAGCGGTAAGTCGTGTATTCAAGGAGAATTCCATCACTTGCTGCATCAATTGTGCGGCATATACGGCCGTGGATAAGGCGGAAGAGGAGGACCAGCAATTGGTGGTCCGCGGAATCAATATCGCGGGTGTGCAGAATATTGCCCGTGCTTGTGAGGAGAATGATGCGCTTTTGGTTCACATTTCCTCGGATTACGTGTACCATAATTCCGTAAATAGACCCTTGTTGGAAACTGATCCTACCGAACCTAAAGGAATTTACGCCCGTACCAAATTGGACGGCGACCGCTGTGCTACCTCTTTTAATTCCAAAACCGTAGTCCTTCGTGTTTCTTGGTTATATTCCTCCTTCGGGAATAATTTCGTGAAAACGATGATTCGTCTTGGGGAATCCCGTGACGCACTTTCCATCGTATACGACCAAATCGGAACGCCTACATATGCCGGAGACGTGGCGCTCACCATCTTCGATGTTATCCGTAAATACGAAAAAGGGGATGCATCTTACGGTGTGTTTAATTTTAGCAATGAAGGAGTAACCACCTGGTACGATTTCGCTAGTGAGATTTTCCGTTTGCAAGGAATTTCGTGTAACGTTTCCCCTATTTTGTCCAAGGATTACCCAACCGCCGCCGAGCGTCCGCACTTTAGCGTAATGGATAAATCCAAGGTGAAAAACGCCTACGGAATATCTATCCCGCACTGGAGGGATAGCTTGGAGGAATGCCTTTCCTTGATCAATCAAGCCGTGGAACACTAGGGAATTCGCTTTTTTCAGTCCTTAGACGTCATTTTTAGAATTTTTTTGGGTTAAAACCAATTCCGGTTTTCCTAGGGGAAATCCTGTTTACGATATTGTGGG
>JAHDDF010000347.1:0-2377 GCA_020629475.1 Saprospiraceae bacterium | reverse complement strand
TGACCTAAACCATCAAGTCTCATGAAATTTGCCCGACTTCTATCTGTTGTCTTCATATTCCTAGCCCTAAATTCTTTTGCGCAAAAGGATGATTTTTTTGCTGCTTCCCGTTTTGACGTGGATGAGGCATTGGCACCCTTTTACCACGGTGTAGCTTCCGGTGATCCTCTTTCCGATGCGGTAATTATATGGACTCGCGTTTCTACGGATTCCATGTCCGCTACCGTAAAATGGCAAGTAGCTACGGATACCGCAATGATGAACGTGGTGGCGGAAGGTTGGGCAACAACGGATGGCGAATTAGACTTTACGATAAAAGTTGATGTAACCGGTTTGTCACCCTACACCACGTACTACTACGACTTTTTACACGATCAAGATTATTCCCTTCGCGGAAGAACCAAAACGGCTCCGGCAGGGACCGGTGTGGATAGCCTTCGATTCGGGGTGGTTTCCTGCTCCAATTTTGCGCATGGTTATTTCAATGTGTATGATAAGTTGGTGGATAGAAACGATATCGATGCCGTCATTCACCTCGGGGATTACATTTATGAATACGCCAACGGTGAATACGGGGATGTTAGGGAATATGAGCCCTCCAACGAAATCATTACCCTTTCCGATTACAGGATGCGCCATTCTTATTACAAATTAGATCCGCAACTCAGGAGATTGCACCAACAATACGCCATTATCCCTACTTGGGATGACCACGAATCCGCTAATAATGCTTGGTTCGGTGGTGCGGAAAACCACAATTCCGGTGAAGGGGATTGGTTTGACCGTAAAGGCTATTCCGTGAAATCCTATCATGAGTGGATGCCGCTTCGTACGCCTGACGTAAGCAATGAGGAAAGAATCTACCGTAAGATTAGCTACGGTGATTTAATGGAGCTATACATGTTGGATACACGCCTCATCGGAAGGGATGAGCAGGACGGAACAGGTAACAATGATCCGAACCGTTCCATTTTGGGTAGTCAACAATTTACTTGGTTAACTACGGAAATGCAGAACTCTCCTGCCAAGTGGCATGTCCTTGGGCAGCAAGTAATGATGGCACCTCTTGAGGTGTTCGGTAACGGCGTAAACGAGGATCAGTGGGATGGCTACAGTGCCGAGCGAAATAATTTATACAATGCCGTCCTTGCCGGCGGAGTACCGAATATGGTGATCCTTACCGGGGATATACATACTTCTTGGGCAAATGATCTTCCCCGTAGTTCCTACAATCCGGATACTGGGGCTAATTCGGCGGGTGTTGAATTCGTAACGACTTCCGTTACTTCCCCGGGTTTACCGCTTCCCGGTGGTGAGGCGTTCATCATGGGGTTCAATGATCACATCAAGCACGCCAATCTTGCTGACAGGGGATACTTCGTTCTTGATGTCAATCAAACCCGCGCACAAGCAAATTATTATACCATCGATAATGTATCCGATGCTTCCGCTAACCAATCCTTTGAAACGGCTTGGTACACCAATGACGGAACCCGTCATCTTCAAGGCGGTTCGGAGTCGTTTGCGGGTGATGATAAATTCACTACCTACGCGCCTGAGGACCCAAGGATTTTCTCTTTTGGGGTTTCCAATGAGGATTTAAATAATGAATTGGCTTTTGTTGGGGTTCATCCCAATCCGGCAAAGAATGAATTGTACTTGCAATTCTTTAACCACGGTGATTTATCCCTGGGTGTTTCCGTTTTTGATGCTACGGGACGCCAAGTACTCCAACAAGACTTGGGCTTGCGTGAGGCGGGTCTTCAAAATAAGACCTTGGATATTTCCGCGCTTCCTGCCGGTACTTATTTCGTGGTATTACAAACGGAAAAAGGAAGCTATCGTAAGACGATGGTGAAGCAGTAGGGTTTTATAATTTATTTGTGGTTATGCTATCAGGTCGGAAGACCTGATAGTGGGGCGGCGACGCATTCGGGAGACTGTACCGGTCTTTTCTGTCAGGTCGGAAGACCTGACATTTGGGGAGCTAATGCTTTTTCTCGACTAATCCTTGTGCGGGAATTACCCGGTAATCGTATGAAGCAATAGAATAAAATTTACCTGAAAAGGAACGGTTAATTTTGGGCAAAACTCTAAGGGTGTGATCACCAATGGATGATGCTTCGGTTTTATAATGCCCTATTCCGTTTCCGTCAAGCGATATTCTTGCTCCATTTACCGTTACGCTAGGGAATTCTTTTCGATCAATTACCCTTTCCGCGAGAAAGATATCAAACTCCGCTTCCGTTCCTTTTTCTACCATGCAATTTCTAGGAACGATAATCGGGACAGGATTGGTTTTGCAATTTTTTAATGCCCACACATTTTTCTCCTTTTCCTTGAAATCGTTCTCAAGGCTTATTGCTTGGTTTTTATT